>JAYWMS010000038.1:0-6339 GCA_035873215.1 Nitrospirota bacterium
GGCATCGTCCTTGTCATCGTTCGTTCCCCTTGGCAAGTAGGTCGCTTGTTGGCCCTCTTTTCAGAACACCAAGCCACGGCTGTCGAGGGGGTTCCTTCCACCAAGTCTGATACAGCACAACGTGATCCGTTTTACATTATTCACGGCTATCTTTCCTCCGGCTTTCTGATTCCAGACGCCGCTCTTACGGTCGTCACCGAGGAAGACCTTTTCGCCAAGGTGACGCGCCATCGACCTCAACAAAAAAGTAAAACCGCTACCTTTCTTTCGTCCTTGGATGACCTAAATGCAGGCGATTATGTGGTGCATGTCCAGTATGGTATCAGCCGTTATAACGGTCTACGTCACCTCTCCGTTCAAGGATTTGAAAGCGATTATCTCATTTTGGAATTTTCAGGTCGGGATACACTCTACGTTCCCTTGGATCGCTTAAATCTCGTCCAAAAGTATCGTGGTGGGGAACATCAGGCACCCAAACTTGATCGCTTAGGGGGGACCAGTTGGGCCAAAACCAAAGCTCGCGTAAAAAAAGGTATTGAAGACATGACGCATGAACTGGTGGCATTATACGCCAGCCGCGAAGTCACCACTCGCTCTGCGTACCATGATGATGCCATGCTCACACACGAGTTCGAAGCGGCCTTTGAATATGATGAAACGCCTGATCAGGTGAAAGCCATCGAAGATATTCGTCGGGACTTGAAAAACTCCAAGCCCATGGATCGGCTCGTGTGTGGAGACGTCGGATATGGCAAAACGGAAGTGGCGATGCGCGCGGCGTTTACAGCCGTTCAAGATAACCGGCAGGTTGCCGTGCTCGTGCCGACCACCCTCTTAGCCCAACAACATTTCGAAACCTTTTCCAGGCGGTTCGCTCCCTTTCCAGTGAATATCGCGGTATTATCCCGATTTCAAAGCCCCAAGGAAGTTAAAACCATTCTCCCAGATTTAGCCTCCGGCGTCACCGATATCGTCATCGGCACGCATCGCATCTTGCAAAAGAACGTGCAGTTCAAGAATTTGGGCCTTGTCATTATTGATGAAGAGCAGTGGTTCGGCGTTCGGCATAAAGAAAAACTCAAACAACTTCGAACCCAAATCGATGTGCTCACGCTCACAGCCACGCCCATTCCACGCACGTTACAGATGGCCTTCTCCGGTGTACGTGAAATGTCGGTGATTGAAACACCTCCAGCCGGCCGTTTGGCTATTCAAACACAAGTGCTTCGCTTTGACCCCAATGTCATCCGCCAGGCCATTCGACGAGAATTAACTCGTGAAGGGCAAATCTACTATGTTCATAACCGCGTTCAAACGATGGAACGCACCGCTTCATGGATTCAGGAATTGGTGCCGGATGCACATGTCGTAATGGCCCACGGACAGATGGATGGACGTGTCCTTGAAGGGGTTATGCTTCAGTTCTTTCATGGCGAGGCTGACATCTTAGTAGCCTCCGCTATCATTCAATCCGGGCTCGACGTACCTCGGGCAAACACCATGCTGGTCGACCGAGCAGATCTTTTTGGATTGGCGCAACTCTACCAACTGCGGGGTCGCGTCGGACGGGCGGGAGAACAAGCGTACGCTTACTTTTTCTTTCCCAATGAGGAATTGTTAAGCACCGATGCACAGAAGCGATTACTGGCCATCCAGGAATTTGCGGATTTAGGGTCTGGGTTTCGGATCGCTGCTGCCGATTTGGAGATTCGCGGCGCGGGCAACATTCTCGGCAAGCAACAATCCGGGAATATTGTAGCCGTCGGGCTTGACTTATACATGCAGATGGTGGAACAAGCGGTACAACATATCAAGGGGAAGGAGGTTGAAGAAGAACTCGATCCTGAGTTGCACTTGAATGTCTCGGCGTTTGTCCCGGACAATTACGTAGAGGACGGGCACCAACGCCTGTCGTTATATAAACGTCTTTCAGCCAGTCAAAAGATGGGTGACCTGGCCCTGTTACATGAAGAAACACAAGATCGCTATGGCACGTTGCCTGAGCCGGTCGAACGACTCTTTGAAGTCATGCAAATCAAACTGCTTGCGAAACAGCTTCGCCTTGAATCCATAGAAGTAAAGAAAGGGACAATTACCCTCACACTAGATCCCAAGGCTACGCTGTCCCAAGAAGGAATGGATTGGTTATTAAACTATCGGCCCAATGAGGTGCGCTTTGTTTCACCCCGGGCCATTGCCATCACTACGGGCACGGACGATTGGACGCTCTGTGCCAAAGAGCTGAATTCCATACTGCAAACGTTGCGCCATTCGTCGTCGCAACCAACAACACCTTAACCTATGCCCTAGCCTGACGATGAACACTCACAACCCTCCAATTAATAGAAATGCCCCACGAGGAGTGCTGACCTCCTCCCTCCACCTGATTTTTGCATCTTGTATCTTTTGGGGGTTTACAATTTCTTTGTCCCTTGCCCAACCACTCTCCGACGGGATTGCTGCGATCGTCAATTCTGAAGTCATTACCCTTTCAGAACTCCAGCAGGAGCTGAGGGATGAAACTCTCCGTTTAAAAGCCAAGTTTTCAGGCAAGAGATTACGTCAAAAAATCATTCAAAAAGAATATGCCGTGCTAAACCGTCTGATTGAGCACAAATTGCAAATCCAAGAGGCCAAAGCCAAGGGAGTAACCATCACTGAAGAAGAATTTCAACGTGCGATGGCTCAATTGCGAGGTAACCGTGCACCAAATGCCTCGCTTGAGAATGTCTCGGATAGGGTGGTTCGTGAAGAATTAACCATCAGAAAATTATTAGATTTTGAAGTTCGTCGGAATCAAATGGTGGGTCCCGGAGAACTCCTGGCTTATTATGAGAAATCCAAGAATCAATACATGGAACCAGCGGAGTACCACTTGCGGCAAATTCTCTTGATGCCAAAGTTCGATGACACCGAGCAAACACTTAAACGCAAGGCCATCGACCTAGTCGGAAAAGTGCAAGCCGGTCAATCATTTGCCGAAGTCGCGGAATTACATTCGGATGGACCGGAAAGTGTGAGGGGGGGAGATCTTGGCTATGTGCGAAGGGATGAATTATTAGAACCCTTAAGAAACACACTCGACCAATTGGAACCGGGAGACATGAGCATTCCCATTCGAACGACCATTGGCATGCACATTTTGATGATAGAAGAGGTTAAGCCCGGAGAGGTCCAAAGCTTTGAGCAAGTCAAAGCCATGATTCACACTCTCTTAACCAAACGAAAAATCCAAGATGCCCAAAAGCAGTGGCTGTCGTCCTTAAAAGATAAGGCGTACATTGAGATAAAGCTGTAACTCTAAGGCTCACGCCACATTTCATAACTCCGCCGCAACGCTTTCCATATTTCCAGACGTCCTTCATGCGTTTTGGCGGATGAAAAAATAACCGCATCTTCTCCTGGAAAGGAAAAGGCTTCCCTAATATTGTTCAGCGATTTGTTTCGGTCATTCCTTGACAGTTTGTCAACTTTAGTACCGACAATAATCGGATCATGCCCTGCAGCCTTCAGCCAATCGTAGGTCGTGAGATCGTGTTCTTCCAAACCCCGCATATCGACAAGTTGTACCACCGTAAACAACTGGGGGCTCTGCGTGAGATACTGCTCAATCATGGGTCCCCATTGCTCGCGTAACGACCGGGCTGCTTTGGCATAGCCATATCCTGGCAAATCGACAAAAAACATCTGTTTCAAGACCGGATTTTCAATCACCACCCTAAAGAAATTGAGGGTGCGCGTTTTTCCCGGTGTCGTACTGACCTTCGCCAATTTTTTCCGATTTACAAGGCAATTGATGATCGACGACTTACCCACATTAGACCGGCCAACGAACGCAATCTCGGGCCACCGCTCTTGGGGGTATTGCTCCGAACTCACACAACTTCGTATAAACTCAGCAGTTAAGATTTTCACGCCGAACTTATTCCATCTTGTGTACGTTGCCGCATGGCCATTCCCTCGGCACCCTCTCCACGGCCCAGACTCGGTGCTGGAATTGAAAAACGCAGCCCACGATGTATGAAGGGCCTGTTGAATATCTCCTACACATGTGGAGGTCTTTCTTTGATGGATTGAGTACCTTTTCCTTATTCTCGCCTCTGAACTTTGACCGCCCTCTCCATCTCCCGATTCGCTTCACGCTTTTTGACAGCCTCCCGTCGATCATAGGTCTTTTTCCCACGAGCTAACGCTAATTCAACCTTGGCCTTTCCTCTCCCGTTGAAGTAGATACGCAACGGAACCAGCGTCAGTCCTTTTTGTTGAACTTTGCCGACCAATTTTTTGAGTTCCCGTTTATGAAGAAGCAACCCTCGTGATCGCAGGGGTTCATGATTCATGATATTACCGTGGCTATATTCGCCGATATGGCAATTATGCAAGATCGCTTTTTCCAAATTGACCGTGGCATAGGCTTCTCGCAAGTTCACTCGACCCTCTCGAAGAGATTTCACTTCTGTGCCTTTCAGAATCAACCCGGCCTCAACCTTTTCCTCAATGGAATAGTCATGAAACGCCTTCCGGTTCGTTGCGGCGGTTTTATCGTGAGATGCTTGTTTCATGCTGGGTATCTGGACATAAGAAGACGGTGATGGGGAAAATATATGTGTCCCTGTGGGAAAGGGCGTCTTCGGGATCCATACGCCGTGGAAGAAACACTCTTGCTCTTTTTCCCCTAGGGTTCACTCATTACGTCCCAAGGGACCGCCGCTGACAACCTTTTTCAATATCCCCAAAAAGAGAAAGTACGGAACACATTGTAGGTCTCAAGTTGCTCCCTTTCCAATGCACACCGTACAATACCACCCGATGCAATCGTTTACATCCTTTCAGGTGATATTACAAGGCGTCGCTCGGCGGCAGGGCTTTGACACGAAGCTATGGGAATACCGCCTTCAAACAAATTGGCCGGAAGTCGTTGGAGAAGTACTGGCGGCGCATACCTCGCCATCACGAATTAAGTTTCGCAAACTGTACGTCACGGTTGAAAATTCAATGTGGCTGCATCAACTCACTTTTCTGAAAGGAAGCATGCTGGAGAAAATTCATTCGGCAATTGGGCAAGACTTGCTCACTGATATCGTATTTCGAGTGGGAGAAATCCCAGGAATGAATACGTCACCCACCCTCGAGACACCTCTTCATCCCCATGTTTCCCCCGAGGCTTTGATGGCCGCCACGGAGTACTCACGCGTCATTGAAGATCAAGATTTACGCAATACCTTCGCGCGTGTTATCGCCAAAGCATTTTCCTCTCAATAAGGGAATGACTGGTCTTTCGGGCCTTCCTACACCGCCCCATCCTGTCTTTCACAACTTCAGGGAATGTTGAAAAAAGCCGCCAGTGGCATTCTCGCCCTTTTGCCGCCTTCGGCTCACAAACTTGTCGCTCTTCGCGACCTTCGCGCTCACGTACTGTGAGTATGCTCCGCGCGCCAAACTGGCTGCGGCCTTGCCCGTGGAAAAGGCGTCTTGGCGCCCTTGGGATTGGGCGGGTGACATAACGGACCCTTCGGAAAGACCTCAGGGCATGCTTTTTTGACCATTCCCGTCGGTGTTGCTATCGATTCTGGCTAGGGCATTTGTTGGCCTTGTGAGAGAAATATTCAACAGGCCCCTTTAGAGAAGGTGCTCGATAAAATTCATGAGTTCTTCGTAATAGTCTTCGTCGGCTCGTATCATGGCTACGATATATTGTTCCCGCATTTTGTCGCCGTTCTCAATAACATCAAATTGCGGCCACCTGGGAATTTTATGTTTTCGGGATCGAAAATAGATGTCGGTCATGAGACAGGCGTGTCTTCCATTTCCACTCTTGAACGCGTGAATTCGCGTCAGTCGATTTTGAAGCCGAGCCCCTATTTCTAGGATGGGCATGGATGAATGGGGTCCATCCCATGATGCAAAATCTTGGCATAAGACGTTGATCTCTTCAGGAATGAGGTGCGGTTCCACTCCTATAGCCCAATAGTCCAATCGATATTTTCCCGCCCATTTCCAGGTATCGCTAAACATGTCATGATGGACGCGACAAATACTGTTTTCCGTCAACCATCCTGACCCTGGTTTTTTTCTCTTACCTCTGAATACATATTTATCATAGGCACGTGCCATCCCTTCCAATTCCCCTGCCTCTCTGGTACGACGATCGATCAGTCCAGAATGCACGAGGTCAGCAGTCTCATCACCCGGTGGGGAAAAAGCCATGGTACTAACCTCAGCCATCCTTGTTCTCCCATAAGGGGAATGTTGAAAAAAGCCGCCAGCGGCGTTCTCGCCAGTTTACCGTGCTCACGGACTGTGAGTACGCTCCGCGCGTCAAACTGGCTGCAGCCTTGC
>JAYWMS010000464.1:0-2343 GCA_035873215.1 Nitrospirota bacterium
ATCAATATTGTTTTCCCTTTTGACTTTTCGATCGTCATGATTTCTTCCTTCTATATATTGTAGATTTTCTTTTGAATTGTAGACGACGTCGCATGACTCCCTTTTTAATAACCCTTCAGCGGTAATTGCTTAGCAATGAAACACAACGGGAATGAATGAATACGGCTGGAGATAGTAACATGATTTGGGAATTGGTACTGCTTCTCCTACACAATGAGAGGGGATATTCAGTGTTGCTATCAGAAAACCGAATAAGAATTTTATTGAAATTTTTTTTCTTTGGTTTGATTTCTACTGACAGGTGAAGGTTTATGGCGTTTGTGCCGCTACCATTACAAGATCTTCGAAAAGGCCTGTACGTGAAGCTTGAATGCTCCTGGTGGAAGCATCCCTTCGCGACCAATAAGTTTAAAGTCACCTCCCAAAAAGAAATACAGATTATCCAAGGCATTTCCAAACTGCAGCTCTTTTACGATCCAGAGCTTTCTGATCCTGCCCCTCCCTTAGAAGAACCAGTTTTAGAAACAACCATTCCAGACCAAAAAGAGGAACCTCCCCTCCAATCAGAAAATTCTTCTGAGGAAAAAAGCAAGGAAGAGGAAATCCCCTCTTATCTTCAGAGTGATCGGGAAGATCGCGTGGTGGCTCTTCAGAAAAGACGAACGCAACTCAAACAGACTGAACGGGCCTTTGAGGACGCCACGCGACAGGCAAAGGCCGCGCTTCGCAACATCTCCTCGGGGGATGGAGCCGGGTTACGCTCAGCGACGGAGTTAACGTCATCACTGTCCAAAGCCCTCTCTAATGATCGAACAGTCATGGCCTTGCTTGAGGTGATGACTGCAGCAGAGGATGAAGATCCCCTATTTTTGCATGCAATGAATGTATGTGTGCTCTCTCTTCTCATCGGTAAAGAGTTAGCGCTTTCGGAAGAAGAACTGGAGTGGCTCGGTATTGGTGCACTGGCTCACGATATAGGGTTTCTTTCCATTCCGCGACAATTAAACTTGACCACGGCCGGGTTTGCCCGAGGGGAGGCAGATACCAAACTTCATATTCATCATGGATTAGCCGCCGTCAATCGAACCCCGGATTTTCCTCCTGCGAGTCTTAAAATCGTATCTCAACATCATGAGCGATTGAACGGAAACGGTTACCCGAAGCGTTTATCTGGTGATGAGATTTCACCGTTGGCTAAGATTGTGATGATCGTCGATGAATATGACGATCTGTGTAATAGCCCCGAGCGGTCGGTCAATTACACACCCTATGAAGCCATTTCGCTCATGTATCAAAACGCCAAGGTGCAGAAAAATGGGGAATTCGATACAGACATTATTGTCATGCTCATCCAGTCACTTGGGGTGTATCCTCCTGGAACGATTGTTGAGCTGAACGATGGATCGGTGGGGGTCGTGATTAGCATTAACCCCACAATGAGAACCAAGCCCCAAGTGATGTTGTATATGAGCGGGACTCCCCACGACGAAGCCGTTATCGCAGATTTGGCTCTCGATGAGGATCTCACAATCGAAAAAAGCCTTCGGCCAAAGGAAGTGAGTAAAGAAATCCGAAAATATCTAAACCCTTCTCGGATTACTGCATATTTCCCATCCTCCAAAAACTCCTCATCAGAGTCCTCGCTGGTGGGTGCCTTAAAAAGTACAGCTCGTTAGATAATTCCCACTGACTCGAAATTTGACTTCCCTCTTTCTTCTTTTGAGCGTAGCGTTGTGACAACTCGTCATTTTCGGTATAACGCCACTAAAGATGGATAAGGCCAACTGTTTTAGCGGTAGGGTGCACCATAACCTGTTCGATTACTTAACGCTTTCATAGCGGGGAGGGATCCCATGCCCACAGTATTTTTTTCACTACTCTGCCTTCTCCTATCCTCCCACGTGGCCTGGGCAAAGGTCCAGACGAAAACGATTCCCTATCAACATGGCGATCTCTCGCTGGAAGGATTTTTGGCATGGGATGATGCGGTCGAAGGCTCACGGCCTGGAGTTCTTGTGGTCCATGAATGGTGGGGGCTGAATGACTATGCGCGGCAGCGGGCCCAACAGTTGGCGGAGCTTGGATATGTCGCATTTGCCGTGGATATGTATGGGGTCGGAAAGGTGACAACTCATCCGGACCAGGCTGGGACGTGGATGAAACAGGTGCAAGCTAATGTAAGTCTATGGCAGACACGGGCGATTAAAGGGTTGGCGGTTCTTCGAAGTCAAGAATTCGTGGATACGAATCGCATTGCGGCCATAGGCTATTGTTTTGGCGGTGCCACCGTTGTGGAGTTGGCATATAGTGGGGCAAACATTCGAGGCGCAGTGAGCTTCCATG
>JAYWMS010000471.1:0-2553 GCA_035873215.1 Nitrospirota bacterium
CATTTCCACCAGTGTTTTCGCCCGCTCTCGTAGGTGGGGCACAACGGCTTCGATACCACCCTGAGGCTGAATGAGGCCCTCTCGCTGATACCCATGTTGTTCTAGGAAGGGCATAAGCAATTGCGCCACATGTTTTGGGTCACTTTGCTTAATGTACTCCGCATTGAGCCACAGAAGTTTTTCGGGGTTAAACACGGCTGCCGATGATTGCACGTGGTCCAACGAAAACTTCTCGATCATTTCTTGGGTAGTAAATTTTTCTTGATCACCATGTGACCAACCCAGTCGCACGAGATAATTGACGAGCGCCTCCGACAAATAGCCCATCTCTTGATAGGCCAAGACTGACGTGGCACCGTGGCGTTTGGACAATCGAGATTTGTCTGCCCCCAAGATCATCGGCAGATGAGCAAATTGAGGAGGACGATATCCTAGTGCTTCAAACAACGGTATCTGCCGTGGCGTATTGTTCACGTGATCATCGCCCCGTATGACGTGAGTGATGTCCATCAAGGCATCATCGATGACTACGGAGAAATTGTAGGTGGCATAGCCGTTCGATCGCAGGATGATCAGATCATCTAAGACGGCATTCTCAAAAACGATTCGCCCTTTGATCAGATCATCAATGACAGTCTGTCCGTCCTGTGGTGAGAGAAATCGCAACGCAGCGGGACCCGTTGGGGATGTAATGCCTCGTTCCCGACAGCGCCCATCGTATTTTAAGGACTCACCCTTGGCCTGAGCTTCCTTCCGTCTGGCTTCTAATTCTTCAGGAGTACAGACACACCAATAGGCCTTGCCTTGCTCGAACAGACCCATGGCTTTTTCTCGATACAGGTCCAAACGGTCAGTTTGTCGATACGGGCCTTCATCCCAATCCAATCCGGTCCATCGCATACCTTTCAGAATGGCTTCAATGGCTTCATCCGTGGACCGATCGCGGTCGGTGTCTTCAATCCGCAGAATAAACTTGCCACCGTGGTGACGAGCGAACAGCCAATTGAATAGTGCGGTGCGCACTCCACCGATGTGGAGGTAGCCGGTTGGGCTGGGAGCAAACCGGACTCGAACGTTTTCACTCATACTTTCATTTCCTTATAGGGAATGTTCAAAAAAAACCGCCAGCTTCGTTCTCACCAGTTTGCCTGACCTTCGGGCTCACAGACTTGCCGCTTTTCGCGTCGTTCGCGCTCACGTACTGGGAGTACGCTCCGCGCGTCAAATTGGCTGCGGCCTTGCCCGAGGAAAAGGGCGTCTTGGCGCCCTTGGGTTTGGGTGGGTGACAAGGCGGACCCACCGCCTTCGCGAGGGCATGCTTATTTGACCATTCCGGTCGGCTGCAGATATCGATTTCGCCTCAGGCATTTATGGGCCATGTGAGAGAGATATTCAACAGGCCCTTATAGTTCGTCATGGTCCCTTTTCGCTTGTCTTCGAGGAAACGCCTTTCTTCCCTTTTGAATCCTTCCCAACATCGTTAATCGGGAATCTATCTCGGGTTTCCGAATGGATCTCCGCTAAAACCCGGCGGAGATGACAAAAGCTTAAGGAAAAAATTAGACGTTACCTGTAAATGCTGTGTTTAAAAAAGTCACTCACTCTTGTACCAAACGTTCACTTCCCCTGGCTACACTAACCAAAAAAAAGATCAGCCTAGATTTCCTTGACCATCAGTACCCCTCATGCTAAATTCTGTTTAGTTTTCAGTAATTACCTCCGACAACAGATCTAGCGTGGGGCTGTGGCGCAGTTGGGAGCGCGCGTGAATGGCATTCACGAGGTCGCCGGTTCAATCCCGGCCAGCTCCACCAATATTTTAGAGAGTGATAGAGCACCAGCCCACCACAAGCGAGTCATCATCGTTTTCTCATTGATCTCCTTCCAGCTGTAGCCAAAACCGATACAGTAGAGATCGTGCTTGTAACCGATTGGTGAAACACCCGTTATGGTCCATATTGAAAGCATCACCAAAGAATACCCGACGAAAACTCTGTTTTCCGAGGCCTCGATTCACCTGCGACCTAGCACACGTGTCGGGTTGGTAGGGCGGAATGGCACTGGCAAGACCACGCTGCTCCGCATGATTATTGGCACCGACACCATGGATGACGGCCGCATTCGCAAGCGGCCCTGGCTTCGGATTGGATACCTCCCGCAGGAACTCGATACCCCTACGAATCAAACGGTTCTTCAAGCCACGCATCAAGATGAATACCCAGAATACGAAGCCAAGCGTATTCTGTCGGGACTGGGGTTTCAAGAAGGGGAATGGGAGCGTACTCTCGATACCTTTTCCGGAGGGTATCGCATGCGCGTGGCCCTGGGACATCTATTGTTATCGAATCCGGATGTCTTAATGCTTGACGAGCCGACGAACCACCTGGACAAACCGACTCAGGGTTGGTTGGAATCTTTTCTGCTCCATTCCCAGATGACCATGGTCATCATTAGCCACGACACGAAATTTTTGAACCGAATGGTGACACACATCTGGGAGATTCGCCATCATAAAATTCAAGAATACCGTGGGAACTATCACACGTTTCAAAA
>JAYWMS010000497.1:0-5504 GCA_035873215.1 Nitrospirota bacterium
GGCGTTCTCGGGCCTTTGTCGTCCCCACGTACTCCGTTGTACGTTCCGGGCGCCAAAGCCCCTGCGGCCTTGCCCGTGGAAAAATGGCGTCTTGGCGCCCCTGGGTTTGGGCGGGTGACATAGCGGGCCTTTTTGAACAGGCCCTTGGCTGGTGATGATGCATGGATTTAGTACGATAGGATTGGCATTCTAAAATTTTTTAAATTATTCAACAGTCCCATAAAGAGTACACCCATATTCACATACCTTCTGCATGACCTCGATGGCCTCTTCGACTCTTTTGTTCGGCGCAACGTCTCTCCTTGGCTTTCATCTGGCCAATAGTTTTCCTCACACTATTCTCCCGTTTATCTCACCTGGCAATACGTCCAAAGCTGTTCGTCAGTGGCCTGAATTGCACTTGCATGATTCTGTCTGGTTGGCGGATGTGCTTTCTCGGACACAGCCCGACATCCTGCTGTATTGTCATGCTGTGTGTGATGTGCCGAAGTGTGAGGCTTCTCCTGCCTGGGCCCATGAGATGAATGTCCAACAGGTTGAGCGGGTGCTGGATGCTTTACCTGTGCACACGCGATTGGTCTATGTGTCGTCTGATCATGTGTTTGGCGGAGATGGTCTCTACCACGAGGAATCGAGGACCTGTCCGATTAGTGTCTATGGCCAGACCCGGGTTGAGGCGGAGTGCCTGGTCTTAGCCCGACCTGGCACACTAGTGATTCGAACCGGGCTTGGCATTGGGGCTTCTCCTGATGGAAAGACGGGTCACTTGGATTGGCTCCGGTATCGCACCGGACGGAAGTTGCCTATTACGATCATTGAAGATGAATATCGTTCGGTGGTCTGGCAGCGTGATTTAGTGAGGCGTGTGATGCAGTTGGCGCAGAGTGAAGAAATGGGGATTTGCCATGTGTCGGCGACTCGTGCCGTGTCACGTGTGGAGTTGGCCAACTATCTCATTAGCGAGTTTGACATTCCGGCAACCTTTTCTATCGAAAGTCGGCATCAGCAAGCCACGCCGCATTTAGGTCGCGTTGAATTGGCCAGTGTGCATGAAGGGGAATTGTCTTGTCCGTTATCCAGCGTTCTTGATGAATAACCGTTCACTTTGAACTCGAAATTCTTTCCCTTAACTGCGACAGAGGAGGTACCACATAGGGATGCATATCACCGCACCATCAATCATCAAGCCGGCCGGCAATAAGCCTAAGATCATTGAAGAATTCATCGGACACATTAACTCCAAGACGGCCGCTGTCAGTATCGCCCGGATGCAGAGTCCCAATGGGTGGATGGAGCCTGGCCAGACACCTGAATTTGATGAATATACCGTGGTGTTGAAAGGGAACCTGCGGGTCGAAACGAAATCCGGGACGACCGATGTGAAGGCTGGGGAGGCGGTCATCGCACCGCGTGGACAGTGGGTCCGTTACAGCACGCCTGGGGAAAATGGGGCTGAATATATTGCGGTCTGTCTGCCGGCCTTTTCTCCTGACTCTGTCCATCGGGACGAATGAGCGGATGACACAAATAGGTCTGGTGCTTCCATCGCCTACTCTTCTTTCGCTTTACTTAAATAGTCACCGAGAATGCCTCGGCTGTGCTCGTCATCGTGGCAGTATACGCAAAGGTTTTCCCAGTTTGAGCCGTTGGCGGGATTGTTTTGGTGGTTGCCGTCTTTGTGGTGGACGGTGAGCAGGTGCTTGTTTTTGGTGTCAAACTCTCTTCCACACTTGGCACAGATCAGTCCATTGATCTTCAGCGATTGTTCCCGGTAGTTGCTTGAAGGTAATTTCTTCTGCTGTAGTTTTTTGATGACTTCTTCAACGGGTTTACTTTCGTCGGGTTTGTGAAGTCGTTGCAGTTTGGGTCGACCCTTGTATGGTCCTCCCATCGTGTGGTTCCTCCAAATGGGTGCTGGCTTTCTGCCAGGTTTACGATTGGATGCGGCTCTAATCGCCTACTACCAAATCATTTGATCTCGGCATTATCATACAGAAAGTGTTCCCTACCCGGAAATTTAGGGTGATGGATGATGACGGAGATAGCTTTGGGTAGATGGTCCACGCAGGACCTCAGAACTTTCCTACATGTTCAGGCACATTTCTATCCGGTTGCAGAGGAGCGTTTAAAAAGTCGGAGCTCAGCCAGTCTTGGTCTGATGGTCCAGGGTTGTTTGTTCTTTTGGGATCTGAAAAACCACCAGAAGAAAAGGCTGGTGGTTCCAGTTCGTGACACCCACACGGACCATTCCGGTAGTGTGGTTGTCAGATCGACCAGCATGCCATCTCCGGGAAAAATCCCGAAGCCAACCAGAGCCGGTAGCCGAAACCAGTAGTAACAACTGATGGCTCCTGCCACGAACAGTTGGATAAGATGGATGTGAAACCTGGATGGCATGAATCGATGAAAACCTAAAAAGATCAGACAGGTGATTCCGCCTGCTCCGAGTGGATATCCGTAAATCTCAACGAGATGATTCCAGCCCTCCGCTCCCGTGTAATCCGGAACTTGAAACCACCCCCAGATAAATCCGGGAAATCCACCAAACATGAACAGGGTGGTAAGATTGCGCAATGTGTCCCGGTATCGTGTGAATGAATAATGCTTCGTGGATGAATCGATGCATGGTGCTGTGCATTGGTCACAAGTCGTGCAATGCGCGTTTGGGACGGTAAGGGCAGGGTGACTTCCATACAACTTTTCGATTTGGAAAACAGGGCAGGCCCCCGAGCACCAACCGCTTTTCCATTCGAATAGCGTCCCCGCTATGATGGCGCTGATGGCTAAGACGGCAAGGGTCAATGCGGTGGCAGGGCCATTGAGATTTAGCGCGACGTGGCGGAAGGGAATGAAGAAGAGCAGCAACGCAATCCCCACCAACCCGAGCCTCGTTTGCCAATCAAACGACAAGAAGTCCGGCCGGGCAATGCCGAGGCGTCGTGGGAGGAGTGCCGTGCTGCCTAAGGGGCATAGATTTCTCCATGTTCCCGGTATAAAGGCAAACATGGCCGGAGCACAGGGGATGAGGATGTTCCAAAAGGCTTGAAGTCCCACGTCTGGGTACACAATCAGAGAAACAAATATCGCGGCTCCAGTTAGCCACGAGATCGTTTGAATGATGAGCCACTTGGCTTTTTGAGCTGCTGAAAAATGTGGGTCTTGGTTCTCGGTATGCCTTTGGGATCGATTGAACTGGTGGCCCTTCAGAGGCGTGTGAACTTCTGGAGGTTGTAGGGTGGAAATGGGCATCTTCGTATTCTTAGGGACTTTTCGAGAGTTTCTTGAAGCGGTTTCGCTGGCCAGCCTTTTTGTCTCAGGAAAAAAGCTCCGGTGTATGCAGTTCCTAAGGAATCGACCCGCTATGCCCTGTTGCTTGAGCACGTAAGTGATTTTAGCTGGGTGCCTTTACATGCAACTTCGGTTGGTTGAGAAGGGTGCTTAAAATGATAAATGGGTTGTGGGAATGGGCATGAAGACGTTCCTGTCCGTTAATTGACTTCAAAGGGACTTTCCAATGATTCCTTGCTGAAAGGTGCAGGGTTTATTAAAGTACGACCCCGGTTGACAAATAGAACAGTGTCTTTCCGCCTGTATTTTTTGGTTCACTCTTCCCTGTTCGGTGTATGACGAAAGACGGATTAAGGAATTTGGTCGATGTCTGAATCTTCTCCCGGTAAGGACTTTATTCGCGAGATTGTGGCTCAGGATGTGCAGTCACCTAATCTTAGCGGTCGGGTGCATACCCGGTTTCCACCTGAGCCGAATGGCTATCTCCACATTGGTCATGCCAAATCCATATGTTTGAATTTTGGCATTGCCCAAGAATTTGAAGGGGGACTTTGTAATCTTCGGTTTGATGATACCAATCCTTCCAAAGAAAACCTTGAATATGTGAAGGCCATTCAGGCTGATATACGATGGCTGGGGTTTGATTGGGAGGACCGATTGTATTTTGCTTCGGATTATTTTGAGCGCCTGTATGAGTACGCCGTCAAATTGATACGCAAGGGCAAGGCCTATGTCGATAGTTTGAGTGCCGACGACATTCGAAACTATCGAGGAACGTTAACGGCAGTGGGGAAGGAGAGTCCTTACCGGACACGTTCAATTGAAGAGAACTTGGATTTGTTTTCTCGAATGCGCGCCGGGGAATTTGGTGATGGTGTGCATGTGCTGCGCGCCAAGATTGATATGTCCTCTCCGAATATCAATCTTCGAGACCCTTCCTTGTATCGGATTCGACATGTGACTCATCATCGAACTGATGACCAGTGGTATATCTATCCAACTTATGATTTTGCGCATCCGTTGTCCGATTCAATTGAGGGGATTACCCACTCCTTGTGTACGCTGGAGTTTGAAGATCATCGTCCATTGTATGACTGGGTATTGAGAGAATGCGATGTGGCTTGTCAATCGCGCCAGATTGAATTCGCCCGGTTAAACATTAATTATGCGGTGATGAGTAAGCGCAAGTTATTGGAATTGGTTGAGGAAGGACATGTGACTGGTTGGGATGACCCGCGTCTTCCCACGTTGATGGGCTTGCGGCGGCGAGGGTACACACCTGAGTCCATTCGGACTTTCTGTGAGCATATTGGGGTGGCCAAGCGCGATACGACCGTAGAAATCAATCTTCTCGAGCATGTCATTCGAGATGATCTCAATAAACGTGCCTCCCGGGTTATGGCCGTTTTGAGACCACTACGAGTGATCATTGATAACTACCCTGAAGGGGAAGAAGAAGCGGTCGAGGCCGTCAATAACCCGGAAGATTCATCCCTGGGAACGCGACTGCTCCCCTTTTCCCGTGTTCTGTACATTGAGCAAGACGACTTTCGCGAAGATCCGCCGAAGAAGTTCTTTCGCTTATCGCCGGGTCGTGAGGTTCGATTGCGCTATGCCTACATCATTACATGTGTAAGTGTTGTGAAAGATCCACATACTCAAGAGATTGTTGAAGTGCATTGTACGTATGACCCTGAGACAAAACGTGGAGGGCCACAGGCAGGACGTAAAGTGAAAGGTACCATCCATTGGGTCTCGGCTGCACATGCGGTAAATGCGGAAGTACGCCTTTATGACTATCTGTTCACTAGGCCTGATCCCGTGAACGACAAAGACGGACAAGACTACCGGACATTCCTAAATCCTCATTCGTTGCAAGTTTTAACCGAGTGCAAGGTCGAGCCTAGTTTGACCTTGGCCGTGCCGGAACATCGCTACCAGTTTGAACGGCAAGGATACTTTTGCCTGGATGTTGTCGATTCTTCAGCTGAACGCCTTGTCTTTAATCGGACCGTTGCCTTGCGTGATTCGTGGGCCAAAATAGCTCAAAGCTAGGGCTTTTAGTAAAGCAGCCAAATTCAAACTAGGCGACCGGGTTCCTCTGAATTAAGCTTTTCCCGTTGAGGGTGTGGAAATTACGATTTGACGTTCCTACCTGCCTTAGGGGGAGGTAGCTGGGGGATTTTCTTTTTGAGGCGGTAGAGAGGGAGTCGACA
>JAYWMS010000034.1:0-16094 GCA_035873215.1 Nitrospirota bacterium
GTACTGCACGATGTAGGTCTTGCGTGGCGATGACGTGCGGTTCGGACCGGTGGCGTGTGGGGTCAGAGATGAGAAGACAACGATGCTGCCGGCCTTTGCCGGAACACAGACAGCATCCGGTGGCTCCTCGACGCACTGAAAGCCCAGTAGCCAGCCAGGCCCCGTCATTCTGCATTCACCTCCCATCCGCAAGGCTAAATCCAGGCACTCTTAATCATGATGAATATCGTCAAACAAACCCAAGCTTTTTTAGACAAACCCTATACCCCAATCGCATTTTTCTTCGGGGGCATCACGTTTGATAGCCTCACGCTGACCCGTATTGATCGGTTACAGGACAACCTGCTCCTACTCCTCTATGTTTCATTGTTGGGCACCCTCATTATCCTAATTGGTCGTATGCAATTAACCTCATTACCGGGCATTTCAGCAACGGGATCGACCTGGTCCCTCCCAAACCTGATAGAAAAAGCCAAACCTTTTTTTGTCCCGGCGTTGCATTTTCTCTTTGGCAGCCTATTCAGTGCGTATGCCATCGTGTACTCCAAAAGCGCCTCTCTGAATGGTTCAGCAGTTTTCCTAGGTGTCATTGTGATCATGCTTGTCGCGAACGAATTTTTGCACAAACGCCTCACAAGCGTAAAACTACTCATGACGTTGTATGCCTTGGTCACGTTCAGTTTTTTTACATTCTTTTTCCCTGTTATCACCGGACGCATGAACACCGGAATCTTTCTCCTTGGCGTGGGAGTGAGCATTGCTGTCGTATTGAAAGTGGTCCACCTCATTTATCAATACGTACCCAATCAACCCACACGAGGCCCTCTCTACACCAGCATTCCTGCCGTTGGCGTCATCATCGTCTTCACCATCTTTTACTTCTTGAACTGGATTCCTCCCGTGCCTCTGTCACTCAAATTTGCTGGAATGTACCATCACGTGGAAAGAGTCGATGGAGACTTTAGACTAACGTATAATGAAGGGCGTTGGTATGAATTCTTCAAAGAATCTGAGGATACGTTAACGGCGGGAGAATCGGCCTATTGCTTTACAGCTGTCTTTGCTCCGGTCAACTTGGACAAAACGATATACCACCACTGGCAGTACCGACCATTCTCATCTGACGAGACTCAACCAGAACGTCCTTTCACGACCACTGATCGCATCCCGATCACCATCTCCGGTGGCCGTGAGGAAGGCTACCGAAGCTACACCATGAAACAAAAAGTGGATCCCGGAGACTGGCTGATCAATGTGGAAACCGATGATGGCAAAATTATTGGTACTGTCTCATTTCAGGTCAATGAACCGGAAGGGCCGAAAATCGACACCAAGACCTACTAGCCGACCCGCCCACCATGTCGACTGTCTCCCTTGAATATCTCTCTCACATCCCCCCAAAATGCCCTAGGCGAAATCGACATCAGTAGCCGACGGGAATGGTCCAAAAAGTCCGCTATTTCACCCGCCCAATCCCGAGGGCGACAAGACGCCCTTTTCCGCGGGCAAGGCCACAACCCTTTTGACGAGCAGAGGGTACTCCCAGTACGTGAGCACCGCAAAAGGGCGAGAACGCCGCTAGCGGCTTTTTTCAACATTCCCTTGCACTTCATTCTTGAGGTCTCCAATCTTTTAATACCGATAACCACCACTGATGTGTCGCTCAAATGTCGATGAGAGCCCTAGATGATTACGATAAACAGGTGCATCCACGATCTGCTTGCTCTTCGGAGCCAATTCACCAGAGATCTTGAATTCTTGTTTAGCTTCGTCATGTTGCCCAATTTTGTGAAGAGACAGCGCTAGATTAAAATGAGCTTCTGCCAAATTGGCATCAGCCTGTACAGCTCGTTCAAACTCCACTTTGGCTTCTTCCCATTGCCCACTGTTAAAGTGCTTAATCCCTTCAAGGTTATAGTTTGAAGCAACAGGACTCGTCATGGGCAACGTCGCCAATGGTCCGAACGATGTAGCACAACCTGCGGCCACAACCATCCCTGCACACAAGAAAACAGCTCGAATCTTGATATTCAGCATTGAACCTCCTTCTCTCTTCCTGAACATTCAGGGCTCCAGATCTGAAATAGGGTCAACACTCCCGGTTGGCATAACTCCTCATTCCTCGAATGCATTATTGTAGACGGACTGTTATTCAGTTACCATGCCTGCTAATTCCATGGAGTGAAAGAGTCTGTTGAATATCTCTCTCACATAGCCCATACATGCCCTAGACGAAATCGATATAAGCAGTCGACGGGAATGATCAAAAAAGTCCGTCCAGCAAGGCCGCAGCCAGTTTGACGCGCGGAGCGTACTCACAGTACGTGAGCGCGAACGCCGCGAAGAGCGGCAAGTCTGTGAGCCCGAAGGTCAGGCAGAATGGCGAGAACGCCGCTGGCGGCTTTTTTCAACATTCCCTGAAGGGAAACAGAACAATGACGCATGACGTCTTAATCATCGGAGGAGGCTCTGCGGGGTATGCCGCAGCGCGAACAGCGCAAGAAGAAGGAGCCAATGTCGGCATCATTGACCCTGGCCCTCTGGGCGGACTTTGCATATTGCGCGGTTGCATGCCAACCAAAACCATTTTGCGCTCTTCAGATATTATGTCCCTCATGAAGCGCGCACCGGAATTCGGATTGTTCCCCGTCGAGGCCAAGGCCCATCTCTCTGCCATTATCGATCGCAAAACCCATCTGGTTAATGATTTTGCGAATGATCGCATAGCCTCACTGAGCGATCCTCGATTTACCCTGTATAAAGAAAAGGCTCATTTTCTTTCACCTCATGAAGTCCAGGCAGGTCACGATCAAATCTCGGCTCACTCGATCATTATTTCAACAGGATCCGTTGTGTCGCGTATCCCGATTCCCGGGCTTGAGGAGGCGGGTTACATCACGAGTGACGAAGCTCTAGAATTGCGGACGCTTCCGTCGTCAATGATGATCCTGGGAGGAGGCCCGGTAGCCGTAGAACTTGCCCAATTTTTCTCCCGTGTGGGAAGTACCGTCACACTCCTGCAACGAAGCCGTCATATTCTGTCTCAAGGCGACGAAGATTTGGCGCGACCGGTGGAATCACGACTCCGTGAGGAAGGAATGAACATCTTCACCGGCACGACACTGCATAAGTTTACAACAGACGGTAATCTCAAAGTCGCACATTTCACACACGAAGGCTATGAGAAAACTGTCTCGGCCGATGTGGTGCTTCAAGCATTGGGCCGGCAGCCGAATATTGAAGGGCTGAATCTTTCGGCCGCCAAAGTGGAGATCCATGGGGGCAAAGTGATGGTCGGCGATACCATGCGCACCAACCAATCCCACATCTTTGCAATCGGTGATGTGAACGGATTACATGAGATTGTGCATATAGCGATTCAACAAGGTGAGATTGCTGGATGGAATGCCGTTCATCCTGACAAGGTTCTCTTACGCCGCTATGACGACCGGCTCATGACTCAGGTGGTGTTCACGGATCCACAGGTTGCCAGTGTAGGGTTGAGTGAAAAGAATTGTCGGGATCGAGGCATCGCCTATCTTACCGCGTCCCATCCCTTCAATGACCATGGAAAATCCATGGTCCTCGGCGAAACACACGGCCACATTAAACTGCTTTGCACACCCGATACCGGCAAATTACTCGGTGCACACATTGTAGGCCCTGAAGCTTCCGAATTAATACATGAACTCATCACGGTGATGTATTATCAAGGTTCCATCCATGACATCCTGCGTATACCACACTACCATCCCACCTTGGCCGAAATTGTCACGTACCCTGCTGAGGAACTGGCTGGCAAAATTCATCTCACCCCTTCCTGACTTCGGCCGAGTTCTCACTCGTCAACCCATCGCCACACCATTCACATCCGTCGTTGGATAACGAAGGCAGGCGGTTGTCCTCACTGGAGGGGATAGCTGGACCTGGCGCATTACCTTGAATCATTTGTACCCACCAGACTCCACGATATCGCAATAACAGCTTGGGCATGATCAAAAGCAATCCAGTTAACACCAGTGCCGACAGAATGAGTGGCCACTCTAAGGTAGGGACACTTCCGCCCAGATAGGTCAGGGCAAAGGTGGGTGGGATCATGCCAAAAAGAGTCGATACTGCAAAAACTTTGAGTGACATTCGTGTAAGCCCTGCGCCATAACTCACTAAGTCGAATGAAAAAATTGGGAGCAATCGTGCTAGAAAGACCAGAATCATCAGGTGATGATCTGAACATTTTTGGCAAAAGGTCACCTGAAGGTTCAACCAGCGAGAAAGCGCATCGCGTCCTACCATCCGACCAATCAAGAAACTGATTATGGCCCCGATCTCAGCTCCGAGCACGGCATACACCGTTCCCCACAAGGGACCGAACATTGCACCCGCAGCAAGATCTAAAGGCAAACTGGGAATGGGACTGATCACGACAGCCAAAACCATAAGCCCGATAAAACCTACAGGCGCGAAAGGCCCCATCTCCTCCAAGAAGGATTGAAGCCTGTCGGCTTGGATCAGGTCTTCCACGGGTAGCACATGAAAAATTCCATAGAGGCTTACCACCCCCACACCCACTGCGAGCCATTTCATCAAGTGCCGCAACGACATCACTGTTTGATCCATTTCATGGTCATCGGAGTGTTCCCTTCCATTCAAGGGGTGAGAGCCTTCTTTTTCTTTTCCCCCTCCGTTCACATTGTGGTCTCTTCATTTTATCCAAGGGACGATTCGTACAAAACTCGCTTTTGTAGATGTAACAACCTTCTTGATCCCCAGACTGTAGCAGTAGTACCAGAAAATGGACAGATCATTGTATATTGGGTATTGATAATCATGCTATAAGGAGCTTCTCTTGATGAATGCTCAAACCTTGGAGACCTCTATGACCAACCCCTCCTCCCCTGCACCAGCTTCCAGGGCCTTGGGGAAAGTAATGATCGCCTTACTTCTAGCAACCGGCATCGGCGCTTTCGTGTATTTTGACCTTGGCCAATATTTGTCATTGGAAAGCTTAAAAGCCAATCGGGATAGTTTACTGGCCTATACCGACTCTAATTTCGGCATGGCCATGGCCATTTTTATCGCCGCGTACATTATACAAACTGGGTTTTCTCTACCTGGTGGCGCGATCATGACACTAGCGGGAGGATTTTTGTTTGGGAGTGTCCTGGGAACGGTTCTTGTGAATATCGGAGCCACCACAGGCGCCACACTGGCATTTTTGGTCGCACGTTATTTGCTTCGAGATTGGGTGGAAAACAAATTTGGCGACCGATTGGAACCCATTCAAGCCGGATTTTCCAAGAATGCGTTTAGCTATCTCATGACGCTTCGATTGATTCCGGCATTTCCGTTTTTCCTAGTGAACTTGGTTTCTGGAATCACTCGGGTGAACCTCGGAACCTACGTGACTGCCACTTCGCTTGGGATTATCCCTGGAAGTTTTGTATTTGCCTTTGCTGGTCAGCAATTAGGCACCATTAATTCTCTGGGAGAAATTGCTTCTCCCCCAGTGCTTCTTGCATTCACCTTGTTAGGGGTGTTGGCCCTCATCCCCATAGCCTATCGGAAGTTCACGCAAAAGAAAATTTCTTCCTCCTAACCAAAATGCCAACCATGCTTTTTACTTCATGCTTTACCATTCCGGCTAAAAAAAAAAGGAATATTTATGACCACATCAGGACACGAAGTTCAATTCGTCACTGTCCAACCGATGGACGAGTTCAATAAACAATTGGTGAACAATGTGCATCCTGCTTCTTGGACCAATCCTTCACCCGATGGCCGTTACAATATCGTTGTCATTGGCGCTGGAACGGCCGGATTAGTGACAGCTGCTGTGGCCGTGGCACTTGGTGCCAAAGTAGCCCTCATCGAACGTCATCTCATGGGAGGCGATTGTCTTAATGTCGGCTGCGTACCGTCAAAAGGTGTCATCCGGGCAGCACGGGCCTGGGCTGAAGTGATGAATGCCGAGACCTTCGGCATACGAGTTGAGGGGCAGTTAGTCAAGGATTTTGGTGTTGCTATGGCCCGGATGCGGAAACTCCGTGCGCGAATCAGCAATGTGGATTCAACACATCGTTACAACAGTCTTGGTGTCGATGTGTTCATCGGAGAGGGTCGCTTTATCGGAAAGGATACAATTGCGGTCGGAGACCAAACACTCCAGTTTGCCCGAGCCGCCGTTTGTACCGGTGCACGAGCTGCTGCACCACCTATTACAGGCTTGGCAGAAACCGGATACTTGACGAATGAAACGATTTTTTCGTTAACGAAATTACCTCCACGACTCGCCGTAATCGGAGCCGGCCCTATCGGATGTGAGATGGCACAGTCCTTCGCTCGTTTTGGGAGTCAGGTGTGTCTTTTCGAACGCTCAACACACATTCTACCGCGAGAAGATGCGGATGCCGCTCAGATCGTCCAAGCTCAGATGAAACAGGATAACGTGTGTTTCATATTTGAATCTGATATTACGCATGTCGAATCACGAGGATCCGAAAAAGTCGTCCATTACCAATCCAATGGCAGGCCCCATGAGCTGGTCGTCGATGAGATTTTAGTCGGAATCGGTCGCGCACCCAATGTGGAAGGTCTGGGGCTAGACACAGTGGAAGTTGAATATGACCATCGAACCGGGGTCAAAGTTAACGACCGATTGCAGACCACCAATTCGAGGATCTTTGCTGCAGGCGACATTTGCTTTCCTTTTAAATTTACGCATACGGCCGATGCCATGGCCCAAATCGTGATTCAAAACGCCCTTTTTCCTCACCCTTTCGGCCTTGGATATGCTAGTACCAATTCCCTCATCATCCCATGGTGCACGTTTACGGAACCAGAAATTGCCCACGTGGGCCTGTATGAAGCCGAGGCCAAAGCCAAGGGCATTGAAATCGATACGTTTACCTTTGAATTGAATGAGGTTGACCGCGCCATCCTGGACGGTGAAGACGAGGGATTTGCCCGTGTCCATGTCAAGAAAGGTTCCGATGAGATCCTGGGAGCCACGATTGTGGCCGCCCATGCAGGGGATATGATCAGTGAGTTTACCCTAGCGATGAAGGGGAAACTTGGGTTAAGCACCATCACGGGCACCATTCACCCCTACCCGACTCAAGCAGAGGTCATTAAGAAAGTCGCGAATGCCTGGCGAAAAACGACCTTTACGGAAGGCAAGAGAAATTTTCTTAAGAAACTGTTTACCTGGATGCGATAGGAACATAGTCTTTACATGCAGGATTGCTCTCCTCTGGGGTTCATTCGGAGAATTCTTTTACAGGTCCAAGGTCTCCTTATGAACAAAACACCATTTTTCCTCTTTACCATTTCGCTGTCATGCTTACTCATGCTCACAGGTTTCCCCTTCCTTCCGATCTGGGCGGAAATCTCTGGACCAAAACTTGATGTAGGAAAATTTTCAACGACCAAAGCTGGTGGATCATTTCCTGAAGGATGGGAACCACTGACCTTCGAAAAGATCCCTCAACACACTCAGTACACACTAGTCAAAAGCGGTGAAGATGTCGTAGTCAAGGCGATTAGTAACCAATCATCCTCCGGCATGACTCGCAAGATTACTATTGATCCCAAGAATTTCCCTGTTGTCGAATGGCGATGGAAGATTGACAACATCCTGAAGAAGGGCGATGTGAATAAAAAGGAAGGTGATGATTATCCCGCAAGGATTTATATCACCTTTGAGTACGACAGCAGCAGGGTAGGATTTTTTGATAAAGCCAAGTTCGAACTGATCAGGCTTGCGTATGGTGAATACCCCCCGAGCGCCCTCAACTATATCTGGGAAAGCAAAGCTCCAGTTGGTACACTCGTCCCGAATCCTTACACAGATTTTGTCAAAATGATCGTGGTAGAGAGTGGCCCACGACTGGTCGGACGATGGGTTATAGAAGAGCGCAACGTGCTTGAGGATTACAAGAAAGCCTTTGGAGAGGAACCACCTAACATCTCAGGAATTGCCATCATGACAGATACCGACAACACTGGGGAATCTGCTGTTTCGTATTTTGGGGATATTATCTTTAAAACTTCGCTTTCTTCAAAATGATGTTGGAAGAGAAGACACCCATTTCCCTTACCCATGATAGGGGGAGAACTCTTCTCTCAACAGCCCGCAGCTATCTTGAGTTTTTTGGTTTATCCCGCAACGCAATTCAAAAGAGGGCCACTTCATAACTTCCAAAAATTCCTTGAGTAAAAGACCCATGGTCATGTTCACGCAAAGGGTTCTGAGGTGATTTTTCCCAGCCGTTAGTTGAGTGTCGCTTCTAGTTTTCTCCAACCTCAAAACATCTCAAGCATACTCAGGGTCATTACCCGGTTTCCATTTGATATTGCAGCCAGTACTTGGCTGCTGATATTGGTCGATGTTCTGACCAGCCAACATCGCAATGATGGCAGCCCGAAGGTCTTTCCCCGTTAGGGGTTTTTTGTTTCCAGGCCGGCTATCATCTAACTGTCCTCGATACACCAATTTTCGTTCTTGATTAAACAGGAAAAAATCTGGTGTACAGGCAGCCGTAAAGGTTTTGGCTACTTCTTGGCTTTCATCAAAACAAAACGGAAAGGGAAACTGTAATTCTTTCGCCATTGCCTTCAATTGATCAGGATGATCATTCGGGTAATTCTGAACATCGTTGGCACTCATTGCCACGATGCCTAGCGCCGTATTCTCATAGTTCAGACCCAAACGAGCCAATTCTTTTTGAACATGCACAACATAGGGACAATGACGACAAATAAACATGATCAATAGACCCTCTCGATCTGCAAACTCGGCAGGGGTAATGATCTTGCCGGTCACAACATCTGGCAGCTCAAAATTGGGAAGTTTTGTTCCCAACGATAACATCGTCGAAATCGTCAAAGACATCTGAGACTCCTCTCCCTTATTTTCAGACAATGCTGAATGCCTTCACACGTGAAAACTTGAAAACGGCTGTACAGTAACGTCAGAAAAAGGAGTGTGCCACAGCCACCAGGGAAACGAAATGGGGTTATACTTTTTTCCAACTTCGGAACCGATGGAGCATCTCATCTCGTATGGCAGGAGGAATTGATTCAACGGGAAGCTTGCCAAGTGTTTGAATCGTCAATTTCATCTGGCGCAAGTGATTCCGACACCCCACACACAATCCCAAATGGATCTGGAAACGAATACGTTGCCCCAATGGCATGCTGCCTTCCAAGTATTCGGTGATAAGCTCGGTCAATTCCTTGCAGGACATATTTCCGGCCATCAGATGCATCATTTCCGCTTTGAGTTCTTTGGGTGTCATTCCTTCTTATCCGTTTCTGACAATTGCGCCTCAATTGTATGACGCACTTTCGTTCGAGCCCGATGTAAGAGTACCCGTTGATTGGTCTCGGTAATGTCTAAAAGATTACAGATTTCATTCGCCTCAATATCTTC
Organism: Nitrospirota bacterium; assembly: GCA_035873215.1. GTDB lineage: Bacteria > Nitrospirota > Nitrospiria > Nitrospirales > UBA8639 > JAYWMS01. Next base: position 9,431 of record JAYWMS010000034.1, read on the forward strand.
AATATCCCGTAACATCATTACCTGTCTTTGGACTGGAGGCAGCGCATCGATCGCTGCCAGGATCAAGCGTTGACTTTCTTTGGACAGGAGCAATCGCTCCGGCGTCCGGTCATCCCAAGGAGTAGGGAGCACATCCCAATGCCCTTGTAACCCGCCTCCTGGAATAAAACGATCCGGGTCAGTCCAACCTTCACTCTCGCCCTCTTCGGAATCCATGGACTCATACCGACTTTCTCGTTTCCCTCGAGTTTTCGCCCGATTCGTTAAGATTCTAAAGAGCCAGGTCTTCAACGACGACCGGCCCTCGAATCGCGGCAGACTCTCCAGCACACCTTGCCACGTCTCTTGAACCACTTCCTCAGCTACCGCACGTGAGGGCACGTGTGACATGGCCACTCGAAGCAGTTGCCCATAATAGGTGTCAAGCAAATAGCCAAAGGCCTCTTCGTTTCCGTTCCGCAGTCCGTCTATAAGGACCTGTTCATTCGACCACTTTTCGTCGTGATTTCTCACCTGTTGGTCCTTAGATTCCGTCATGCTCATAAACCTTTTTAGCCGGCCTACGAACCTCATATCTGGGCTCACACTTAGTGACAACACCTGTCCGTGAGGCTCAGCCGCACGCATTATGGCGAGAGAATTCTCCTGAATCAAGAAATCACGGATTTTTACGGACCGGAGAAAATAGTAAGATTGAAGGATGGGTCAGGAACACGAGCAATCGTCATGAATTCTGACTTGGTGATGGGAGGCGGGGCGAGATAATTCCTTCCTGTAGCTAGGCATGTTTCAGAATTTGTGCCAAGATTCCTGTCCTCGTGGTCGCGTGAGTCTTTCTAAGAATGTGCTTGATGTGTTCTTTGACGGTATGTTCGCTGATCTCAAGAACTTCGGCGATCTCTTTATTGGTACCTCCCTCTGCCACATACGTCACAATTTCATACTCTCGGTCCGTCAGATGAAAATGGCTCTTCGCCTCCATTGTCGGCACTTGGCTCCGTCTTCCCATTTTTTCCATCAGCACCAAAAACCGAGGCTCCAATTCATTGGGAATGTCTGGAACCAAGAAGCCGCGAATGAGCACGGGAAACCGGTCGCCACCGATTACACGACGAATCTGCACGCTATCTGTCTCCTTCGTCTCAACTGGGGCTTCTGGAGCCTGTTGCAGAGCCTCACACAGTTCATGCACCTCCACTGGCACCATTCCCTCCTGACCTGGGTTCCTTGCAGCATCAGGCTCCAGCAATTGAGAGCACAGCTCTTCTGCTTCCACATTCATATACAGCAAATGGCGTGATGCGGAGAATGACAGAACGCCTGGCATGGCTCGCCTATCAGCGATCTTCTCCAATTTAATGGACTGATCAAGCCCTTTTTCTTCCTGCGACACTTTTGACATGTATTCACCCAATCTTGTTGAAACGGTCAGTTGCGAAGTTGAAGGATGTTGTAGGATCACATGGACCAAAAGCCTTGGACTCGATGAAGCAAGGCTCCAAGCACACGTATTCCCGTCCTAGAGAGTCTCTATTGGTTCAACATGTTTTCGGTATTTGGTGAGACGGTCTTTAGATTTATGGGTCATATTCACTATTTCCGTTCTTTGATTACCTAATCCACCGACCCTTGATGCTCGGCTTGATGAGAAACCAAAGGGTCTTACATAACAATTCGTTGCTGCTTTAATTAAATAGTGTCAACAACCACCAACATCGACGAGCATTCAGCACGTACCATTCTGTACTGTCGCTTCCTCCATCATCCATTCTGAAGGAACATTAGGAATCACAGCACCTACTCACGTGATCATCGACGACCAAGACACTGAAATCCCTAGTGGCCTGAGGTTCTTCACGATTGTGGTCAGCAGAAAGCCCGCTTTTCCAAAGGTAAACCAGGATCGGAATCGAAAGCGACTCGGGATTGTGTCAGTGGCGATAGAAAGGGAAAGATATGAGGTAGGAGCCTGAGCAGCACTCTGAACCTAACCCAGCTTCAAGGTGAAGCTCAGAGTGCTATATCCGGTGTAGATTTAGTCGCCCTTAATTTGCTCGCTCAGATAGTTTTCAAGTCCAACTTGTGTGATAGTTTCCTGTTGCGTCTCAATCCAATCAATATGCTCGTCCTCATCTTTGACCATTTCTTCCAGCATATGACGGGTCGTGAAATCGCCAACTTTCATGCAATGTTGAATCCCTTCCGTCAGGAGGACGACCATGGCTTTTTCTTTATCCAGATCGGACTTCAACTGTTCCGGAACGGTCTCACCGATTTTAACCGTACCCAACCGCTGCATGTTGGGTAGACCCTCTAAATACAAAATGTGATCAATAACTTTTTGCGCGTCTTTCATTTCCCCAAAACTGCGTTCTTGCACATGATGGTGCAACCGCTCATACCCCCAGTTCTTACACATCTTGGCGTGGAGGAAATACTGATTAATAACCGTGAGTTCTTCAGTCAGAATCTTATTGAGCAGATCAACAATACCATCTTTTGCTTTCATAACCGGCCCCTCCTTTGTCTTGGAGATTGGAACGTTCGAACCCGGAACATCTGGCAATACCCAATCTCTCGTACGTAAACTTTCACTACCATGCTAACTATACATATCGGAATATGTCAATGGATTCCTTTAGGTATTTTTTCTTAGCATTGATTCTCTTTATCAACTTCGCTGATCAGGATTCTCATCTTCAATTTTTCTCAAACCAAAAAATACAAGAGTTCTTTTCGGTTGCGATTGGAGCACAGACGGATTTGACCAAAATTCTGGTAGAGTGATACCGTCGCTACCATGTCAAATCCAAGCCAAGATCGCCCACCCAATCGCCTCATCAACCAAACCAGTCCCTATCTCTTGCAGCATGCGTATAATCCAGTCGATTGGTATCCCTGGAACCAGGAGGCCCTGGCAAAGGCCAAATCGGACAACAAACCCATCCTTCTTTCAATCGGCTATTCAGCCTGCCACTGGTGCCACGTCATGGAACGGGAATCTTTCGAAAACAAAGAGATTGCCAATCTCATGAATCAATCATTTGTTTGCATTAAAGTCGATCGCGAGGAACGGCCCGATTTAGATGAAATATACATGCAGGCAACGCTCGCAATGAATCAAGGTAATGGGGGTTGGCCCATGACCGTGTTTCTCACTCCCGATCAACAACCAATTTTCGCCGGGACTTATTTTCCACCAACTGATCGTTGGGGGCGGCCAGGATTTGCCACGGTACTGAAAAAAATTTCGGAAGGCTGGGAGAAAGATGAATCCGATATCCTCGCCTCCGCGGCTCGCTTTACAGCCCAACTCCAACAAGCCATGCACGTTTCCTCATCCATGACGGTTGGGCAGGATCAACTGGATGCTGCTGTCGCTCAATACGCTGAACATTTCGAACCACAATATGGTGGCTTCGGCAATGCCCCAAAGTTTCCACCCTCCACAGGACTCTCTTTCCTGCTGCGTCAATATGCTCATACGCATGATGATCAGACCCTCCACATGGTCACCAAAACGCTGGATGCAATGGGTGCCGGAGGCATGTATGACCATATCGGCGGAGGCTTTGCCCGTTACTCAACAGACGATCGTTGGCTCGTTCCCCATTTTGAGAAAATGCTGTACGACAATGCACTCTTAGCCTTTACGTACCTGGAAGGTTTTCAGGTTACAGGAAATCAGGAATACCGACGCATCACGACAGAAATCCTTGACTACATCCTTCGGGAGATGACCGCTCCCGAAGGTGGGTTTTACTCAGCCACGGATGCAGACTCTGAAGGAGTGGAAGGCAAATTCTTCATATGGACGCCAGAAGAAATCAGCGCCATAATCCCTGATGCACAAGAGGCCGCACTCTTTTGCGCCTATTATGACATCACCGACGAAGGCAACTGGGAAGGGAACAGCATTCCCCATACTCCTCGGTCTCTCAAGGATGTGGCCCAGGAACAATCCTGTTCTCCTGACACCTTTCACGATATCATCGAACGAAACCGTCCTGTGGTCTATGATGCCCGACTGAAGCGTGTGCCTCCTGGCCTTGATGACAAAATCATCACTGCGTGGAATGGCATGACGATCTGCGCCATGGCCGAAGCGGCACGAGTACTCGGGCAACCTCGATACCTGGAAGCAGCAACAAAAGCTGCTGATTTCCTTCTTCTCAAACTATCCCGACCTGATGGGGGGTTATTCCGTACCTATCGTGCCAGCAAAGCTCATCTAAACGGCTATCTTGAAGACTATGCCTATGTAATAGAAGCCCTGATTTATACCTACGAAGCAGCTGGTGACGAGAAATACCTGACCCAAGCAGTGCGACTCGCCGACCATCTCATCGCTGATTTTTCCGACACTCAGCACGGAGGCTACTTCACCACAGCGAAGGATCATGAAGCGCTGATACTACGGACACGCGAAGGTCCCGATGGAGCAACGCCGAGCGGGAATGCCGTGGCAGCACTGGCCCTGGCTCGGCTGGCTTTTCATTTTGATCGCGCTGATTTTCGAGAAGCTGCCACTTCAGCCATTCGCGCGTACGGACGGCATATTTCGCAAATCCCCAGAGGGTTTGCCAAAACCCTGATTGCGGTAGACCTGCTTATCCAGGGACCGGTGGAATTGGCGCTAGTCGGCGTGTCAGGGGAATCTGGCTATGAACAGCTCTGCCGAACTGCACATCAATTCTATCTCCCCCATCGTGTCATTGGATATCACAATCCGGATGGCCCAGCATCGCACCATCCTCTCCTTCACGGGAAGACTCTGGTGAACGGCCACGCTGCATTATACATCTGCCGAAACTTTACCTGTGGTTCGCCGATCACGGACTATGAACAGATTGGACCGCATCTCCAACAATCAACAAAATCCCGATCCGAGGATCAGGAGGGTTCATCATTACCCATCCTCAGCGCGGCTGGGATTTCCGGTGCAGCCACTCCAACAGAAACTGCCTCCTATGTTTCGCGAATTCTTACCAGTGCCATTCAACCTCATCCTTCCCCCTCCGGGTACACAGTCTTAGGTGATACAGGCCTTTCCACATCACGGATAGGATTTGGCGGATATCGAATCGATACAGAAAACGAAACCTTCCACCAGGCGTTGATGAAAGCCATTCGTGAAGGGTGCAACCTCATCGATACATCGACAAACTATGCTGATGGAGGCAGTGAACAATTGATCGGAAGCGTAATGGCTCAACTTATACGGGAGGGAGAACTGCGCCGCGAAGAGATCATTGTGGTTTCAAAGATCGGGTACATCCAAGGACAAAACTTGAAACAAGCCGAAGCTCGAGAGAAATCCGGGCAGCCATACCTGGAAGTGGTCAAATATGGTGAAGGACTATGGCATTGCCTGCATCCGGACTTCCTTGCAGACCAATTGACCCGTTCACTAGATCGGCTCGGCCTCACCACCCTAGATGTGTGCCTTCTTCACAACCCCGAATACCTTCTTTCAGATGCCAAGAATCGAAACCCAGGGATTGCATCTGACACCCTCAACGAACTACGGACTGAATTTTACCGACGTCTGCAACAGGCGTTCGCTTTCTGTGAAGGACAGGTTCAGGCGGGTCGTCTTCAGTATTATGGTGTATCATCAAACACCTGTACGGCCTCTCCCAATGACCCAGAAGCCACCTCCTTGTCACGCATGTTGGATTCGGCAGTAGGTGCAGCTCGCGATGCTGGCGTTGCTGCCCACCATTTTCGCGTATTGCAGTTACCCATGAACTTGTTCGAAGCCGACGCGTTACTCGTTCCCAACACTGGCCCTAACCACACCCAAACTGTTCTGGATATCGCTCAACAGGAACATATCGCCATCTTGGTGAATCGCCCACTCAATGCTATACCATCAAAAAAAACTGGCATGCTGCGCTTGGCTGATCCTGTCATCGAACCAATGGAGATAAGTTTTGACAAGCAATGCCAAATCGTCCGAGATCTTGAGGCTGAATATCGAAAAACGATAGCTCCCCTCGTTCCCTATTCTGGGAAAGGCATGCAACCAAAAGACTTCTTTTCTTGGGGGGAAGAATTAACGAAAGTTCGCACCCAACTCCAGAGTCTGGAACATTGGGAACAAATTGAATCACACATGATTGGGCCACATATCAATCAAGTGGTCCAAGTCGTCTCCAAACACCTAACTGGAGACCATGCCCCAACATGGCAGACATGGCGCGATCGCTATTTCCCGGAACTCCTCACACTTTTTCGCACCATGCAACACCATGCTGCAAAAAAGAACCGAGAACGGGCTCAAGTCATTTCAGAGTTGATAGACCCGTTTCTACCTCAAGGCCAAAAAGATGAATCGCTCTCACGCAAAGCCCTCTGGACTGTCGCCAGCACACCTGGCGTAACCTGCGTGCTGAATGGCATGCGATCTCCAGAGTATGTAACCGACGCCCTGGGAATGCTATCCTGGGAACCTTTGACGGAAACACAACCCATTTTTCAGGCTATTGCAAATGCAACCCAGTCGAATAAATAAATCTTTGCATACCTGGAACCTTCCTCCTCTACACGATCGTGCATTCTTTCTGTCAAGAAAAATTTCGCCCGGGGCCTGTTGAATATTTCTCGCACATGGCCCATAAATGCCCTTTGTGAAATCGATATCAGCAGCCGAGGAGAATGG
>JAYWMS010000095.1:0-3764 GCA_035873215.1 Nitrospirota bacterium
ACTGTGACAGAAAGAGAGGGAGAGCCCCACTGTCGGGTTCGTTGGTCTCCTGTGACAACAATGGCCCCGCGCTGAAACTCAGAGAGAATTTTTGGCAAATCTAGATTGAGGGTCGCTACTTCCGGACTAGGCGGTGCACCATCGAATTGAAACGTCGGCGCCGATAGAACAATCTCTCGTGCCGCGATTGGGGGCAGACTCGACGACGCCCCACAGGAATCATGCCCATTGAAACGTCCTTTCTCCCCAACCAATGCCACCTTGTTTTTAGTGAATAGGGCCGCAATTTGAGGTGGACCTGGATAGTGCACTAAGTCACCCTGAATGCGAGTCGTCTGTCCTTTGCCCACGGAATAGGCTGTCACCCGTTCGACCGGAAGATACGGCGTGAGTCCCAAAGCTGTATATTGGACGGGGCGAAGGGCAGCAGGAGTCGGATAACCAAAATAGAGAATGTTTCCCTTGCTCGCTCCCCGATGACGAGAAAGACTCCCATCCTCATCGACATAATGCGGGCGGGATGTGTGATGCCCTGCTTGTTCAGCAACTCTTTCTGTTTTGTGTTGAACCTTCACCCAATAAGACAGCGAAGACTGCAGGCTATTCAATTGTGAGATGGTATTTGTAGGATTGCTGAGAAGGGGAAAATAGTTCGTCTCTTGTGTAGAGAATGTTGGATTGGTCTGGACCGCCCAATTGGGAACAGCGACGAGATAGGCAGACCACTGTGAAGAATAACCGGGCTGTGGATCATAAATGAAAAAGGCGTTCGCACCAGGACCTTTCCTTAACCGGGTTTGGGCTTCAGCCAACCCGGCTTCCGCCGCATACAGTCCCTCAACCGCCCGCTTATGGTACCCACTAATCGCCACCTCTGTGGATGTGGATTGTAAGACCATCGCGCCGATGATACCCACAATCGCAATCAGAATCAGTGCAGCGATGAGAGCTATACCCTGGCTATCATTCACTTCCACACCTGCAGGCTAGTCTAGTGGGAAAAAGGAAGGGAACTGAGGGAGTGTACAACGAGGGATGACAAAATTCATCTGCGATTAAACAGAGGAATTTCTTTGGACGGGTAGAAAATCTAAAAAGGCGTGTGAAGCACTGTCTCGCCTAAGTATGGCTTTAGAATGGGGAAAAACGGAGGGTTCTCGAAATCCTCATTGAGGAAATTCCCCACGATGGGCACTAGGCCGTGAGGCAATGCCATGGAAAAACCCTCCATGGCCAAATGATTCCCCACACGCTCGTGGAGTTCCAATGTTAAGGGGCAAGGAAACCTCCAACAAGCTATCTTCGAAACACTCTCCCTAAGGCGGAGCTCCAGTCTGGCTTAGCGTGTGTTGGTGCCCTCGGGCAACTGCACCTTTATCCATTCTGCAGCCCCCTTCCCTCTTTGAGCACTGTTTGCGTATTTGATCTCGACCAGCCGGCCAACTCGCAAATCGGTAAGTTGGCCCGCTTTGTTTGGAAGAGTGACCTTACTCCGATCCACCCAAATTACCGTATCCTCCGTCACTTTCGCCTTCCAAGATCCCGAGGAAAAAGCGATACTGATCGTGCGCGCCTGTTCATTGAGGGTCTTAATTTTACCAATGACACTTAATATGTTGGAAATACCAGGCGAGTGCCCAACAGGAATATACAATTCAGTAGCTTTCTGTGCATGGGCAATCGGACCAGGACTAACAACCAACACAACCACTCCCATTAAAACTGCCAGAATCGGTGCCATACCTACTCCTTTCTTTTGCTGGCCTGTGAACCTCCAGCAAATGTTTCTAGACGGATCCGACCAGGAGAGCCCTGGCCTGCTCCAGCTCACCGATGGCCTTCTGCGCCAGCCGGTGAGTAAAGAAATAACTTCCTGCCGCTTTGCCCGCAAACTTTTTTGCCTGGCGAAGATGGGCAACAGCCTCTGGATGTAAACCACCACCTTTCAGGACCATCTTGGCATCTTTAATTTCCTGAACAGCTCGTTGAATTCCCATAGTAGTACGTTCGGATCCATGGGTATGGCCAGAAACACAGGCCTTCAACAGCTCAAGGCTTTCCCGGATATTTTCCAGGGCATTGATGACCCGCAAAAACGCTGCGACCTCCTCGACTTGCGTCGCATCTAGCTTTATGCCCACACCGTTGGGATCAAGATTTGCTATAGTTTGACCAATTGGCGAGTTATTGAAAGCATCCCCGTTGTAAAAAGCCACGGCCCCTTCAATGGTTTCGATGGCATTATTATGAAAGAACGGTCCAGTATCGGCTGCCTCTACTAGTGGAGGGGTATTGAAGGTCCCGTCTCCTGGACTCCCAAATCCGTCATCGGGCGGAACCAACTCTCCGGTCAAATCGGGAGGCTGATCCGGCAAATCTTCAACACCTGTATTGAAATTGGCATTTCCGGAGATTTGTGCGGCTGGGATGTTGGCATTCGCCCCGGCATTCTCGTGACAGAGATTACACTTTCCAAGTGTAGGGTCGAGGAAAATCTCCTGACCCCTCAGGGCAACCGTGCCCTTCAACGGTAAGGGAAGCTCTAACTCTTGTTGTCGTCCTAGCGAGAGCATAAAGGCTTCCAAGGCATCCAGTTCCTCATCAGTAGGGAGCCGAAAGTCCATACCAGCCATTCGATTCAATGTTTTAGGAAAATGCTGAATGACCGCTCCCATAGCAAAGGAGCGAAGGGATCCATCCCCAGGTGATCCATCACCTGACCAACCGGTGCGAGGCCCCTGCGGACTCTCAATCGACGTTCGTTGCGCGAGCACATGCGGGACCCCACGCAACACAAATTTTTCCGCCAGATTCTCAAAACCATCAAGGTTTTCCAGGATTAACCCAAACTCCCGCATCAAGCGTGGTTTTTCAAAATTCTCTCTTAGCGCAGGAGTAAACTCGGCAACGAAGAGCGGATCGTCGTCAGGAAGGGTGGCAATGAAGAAAGGATCAATCGTGAAGTTTCGCTCGATAGGATGACAAGTCCCACAGGTTCGACCGTTCCCCTGAAATGTCTCGTTGAAAAAGATATCTTCTCCCTGGGCGATCAAGGCTGCTTGGGTATCGGCTGGATCTTGGGGGGCTGAGACACAATGGGTGAGGGTCAACAGACCCAGTAAGAGGAAAGTGCTACCGCTATATGGCATGGGCTGAAATGTTGAATTTTGCAATGTGGAATTTTTCATGGTGAATCCTTTCTTCCACAACGGTTCGTATTCCTCCTTTCTATATCGGCATAACGCGCAACCCCCTTTCCTGATCTTCTTTTCGCAACCCTTGATTCGGAAGCCCGAGAGAAATTCTATGCGGAAAATCTCCAGGGAGATTTTCCGCCCTCTTAATAACTTTAGGTAGAATTGAATACTTGAATATTTTGAGGTAGCAAGATTGCAGGTGCACATCCCCATGGTTTACTTCTTGACGAATTTTCTCCCCAAAGGAGCGGTGGCATGCATGGAACTTGATGCTATAACCCTCAGCAGAGAGGCTGCTTGTATAGCGATGCCAGCCAAAGGACAGCAAGCTGGAAAGTAACGGAAGGGAATTATAGTATTGGGTCAGAACAACGATGGCGTCGAATGAAAAACCATGAGGTGTGGCGTGCTTCTTCTTTAGGGAAGGGAGGCAATAAAATTTCGAAACTTGGATTTTTCCAGGAAGCCACCTCCTCGGTGGACATACTTAATGTGACCATTTGTAGTGGTCAAGGATTTATGGACACCGGCTTAGGTGGTTGCCACCGTTTCTCTTGCATTTCTGGC
>JAYWMS010000122.1:0-1936 GCA_035873215.1 Nitrospirota bacterium
ATCTGTTGTCGGAGCTACACTAAGGGAGTGTTGAAAAAGTTCGCCAGCGGCGTTCTCGCTCTTTTGCCATGCTCACGTACTGGCTTTGACGCTCCGCGTGTCAAAGGAGCTGCGGCCTTGCTGGACGAGCCTTTTTGAACACTCCCGGGTTGTTCTGGACGGTACCGAAATGGCGGGGCGGAGGGTTTACCCAGTGAATTGTTGTTTATTTAATGATTCTCCTAACAAGACGTTGAAAAGTAAGGCTGAAAATTATGTTGGTTATTGGGAGAAGGGTGTTGAGTGAAAACTAACCTTCCCAGTTTTACTCATTACACATCACTCATGAAAGTGGATCTGTGTACCTTATGAAAATTCTTATCCGTGGCGCTCAAGTCATTGATCCTGGACGCATCAATCAGATCGGGGACATTTATATAGAAGAGGGAAAAATTGCCTCGATCGACTTGAAACCTCAAGGAGAGGTTGAAGCTTTTAATGGCATGCAGATTATCGATGGAAAAGGCTTGATCGCTTGTCCTGGGTTCATTGATCTACATGCCCATCTCCGCGAACCAGGCTTTGAATACAAAGAAACAATCGCAACTGGGGCCTCCTCTGCGGTGGCTGGTGGGTTCACCTCGGTCTGTTGTATGCCAAACACCAAGCCGGTGAACGATTCTCGATCGGTGACTGAATTTATGCTCCGACAGGCGGCAGCGGCTAACAAGGCCCGGATCTTTCCTATCGGCGCCATTACCAAAGGATCAAAAGGGGAGGAGTTAGCAGAGATCGGGGAGCTGTATGAAGCGGGTTGCGTGGCTATTTCGGATGATGGGATTCCCGTCATGAACAGTCTGGTCATGCGTCGTGCGATGGAATATGCCAAAACGTTTAACATTCCGGTTATTGATCATTGTGAAGACCTGCATTTGTCCGAAGGCGGCAGTATGAATGAAGGCCTTGTGTCTACAGAGTTGGGTCTTCCCGGGATCCCCAATGCGGCAGAAGAAGTCATGGTGGCGCGTAACATTATGCTCGTGGAATTGACCAAAGCTCAATTTCATCTGGCCCATGTCAGCACGGCAGGGTCAGTCCGGCTCGTTCGTGAGGCCAAAGCGCGCGGATTGCCGGTAACGGCGGAAGCCTGTCCTCATCATTTTTCCTTAACGGATGATGCGGTGCGCTCATTTGATACCTACGCGAAAATGAATCCGCCTCTACGAAGCGATGAGGACAGTCAGGCCATTAAGGAAGGACTTCGGGATGGGACGATTGATGTGATTGCCACCGACCATGCGCCGCATGCACCCCATGAAAAAGAACTGCAGTTCGATTCGGCCCCTTTTGGGATCATCGGGTTCGAGACGGCGTTACCCCTGACCTTAAACCTGGTTGATGAAGGTGTGCTTTCGCTGGAAGGAGCCATTGCGAAACTCACGTCGGAGCCGGCTCGCGTATTTGGATTACCTCATGGAACACTTCAAGTTGGTGCTGACGCCGACCTTGTTTTGTTTGATCCTTCTCAGACCTGGGTTGTAGATCCGGCCAAACTTCATTCAAAAAGTCGGAATACCCCGTTTGTCGGTTGGACCATGAAGGGAAAGGTGATCAAGACGTTCGTCGGTGGAAGAGTCGTGTACGAATCTTAGTGAGAGTGTTGAAAAAGTCCGCCAGCTGCGTTCTCGCCCTTTTGTCATGCTCACGTACTGGCTGTACGCTCCGCCTGCCAAACCGGCTGCGGCCTTGCTGGACAGGCATTTTTGAACACTCTCGAATGGCTACCTTTTGGTTCACGGGTGAAAAGAAGCCTGTAAACATTGAGAAATTTTTAATACTTGTTAAGCCCTTGAATTGGTGGATCCTTGCTAAAGAAGGGGGCAATTAAATTAGAGTTGGAATATGGGTCGAGTAACATCCGGTGGTCAATTATCCTGTGCCTTGTTGGAGCTAATTG
>JAYWMS010000133.1:0-2139 GCA_035873215.1 Nitrospirota bacterium
CGCAATTTGGCAAGATGATTGCTGTAAGCATCCTCAACCACCACCGGTCAGGCGCTACTGGCCCACGGTGAAAAACCATTTAACCCATACCATTCAAGGAGGACGCCATGAACAGCCAAACTAAACAGGGTTTCACTACCAAGAACTTTTCCTCGGATCTTTTCGGCCCACCCCGAGGACCCACGGTCTCGGAGGTAACGAGACCCCTCTTTTCTAAAACCGTAGGGATTCTCTTCCTCTCGGCCATGCTCGGATTGAGTATTGTCCTCCCCGAAGCTCAAGCAACCGGGTTTAAAATTCGAGTGACCGAATTCACAGACCCGACTCTGACAACGGTGGTGACCCCGGCAACAGTCGTAACTGATAATGACGTGGGAGATCTCAGTGGAACCCTAGGGTTTATAAATTCGACCTTTACCACCACTCACTTTGATATCATAGCCACATATGGCACATCGAAACCGTTGGGTGGAAATTCACCCTCCTTCAACCGCATTGATTTGTTCAATGTGGACGTGATCAACACAGGAGGCGGAGGGACCTTATTGGTTGAAATCACCGATATTGATTTCTCTAATGCAGCGATGGACGCTTTGGGGGGAACCTTTACCACCTCCATTGGCGGCACTCTAGGCTGGCTTCCTAACACTCTTATGGTTGAGAGTTTTTGGGATTCTAGTAATGCGAGTTTTGGAACAGGCACCCTTATTTCAAGTCTTGGGACCTTTTCCGGCCCCGGTTCATTTTCAGACGACGAGGTGGTCTACACCGCCCCCTTGGCCGGGCTGAATGGGCCCTTTTCCATGACGCAAAAGCTGACCATTACCATGGTAGGCCCTGACGTCATCTCGTATGACTCCGACCTCTATGCACAGCCCGTCCCGGAACCCGGCACGATGTTGCTCCTAGGGTCTGGATTGCTGGGCCTCATCGGGTACCGCCGGAAGTTTTGTCAACCATAAGCTGCCGCTCTTGCACGATGGAATATCTTAGAGCCCCACTCTGTTAACGGTGGGGCTCTGCTGTTTTGGTCAATTGCCCCTCGGGAATGCGTTATAAGAATTGGACAAAAGTATCTACCCTCCAAGAAGTTCTCGCCACTACACCCTGGCTCCGAATCCGAAGAAGTCTCTCTACTTGAATCTTTCCCGGATTATCCAAATACGGATTACGTGTAAAGATGGCACCAGACTTTGTGGGCTTTCTCGGGAGGGCCAATGTGAACAAGGGGTGGTTCGGTGGTTTTGCAATGATCCATGACTTGGGGGCACCGGGTATGGAATCGGCAACCGGATGGGGGATTGAGGGGAGAGGGCACATCGCCAAGCAATAAGATGCGTTCGTGCTTCACGGTTGGATCCGGCAAGGGGTTCGCCGACAGAAGGGCTTGTGTATAAGGATGTTTGGCGTAGGAGAATAGGGTTTGGGAAGGAGCCACTTCTGCCAACTTGCCTAAATACATTACCGCAATGCGTTTGGCGATATACTGCACCACGTTTAAGTCGTGGGTAATGAATAAGTAGGATAGATGATATTCTTCCTGCAGATCTTTCAGCATATTAATGATTTGCGCTTGAATCGACACGTCCAAGGCCGAAACCGCTTCATCACACACGATAAACTTGGGATTGAGCGCCAGCGCGCGCGCAATGCCAATTCGCTGCCGTTGACCTCCGGAAAATTCATGCGGATAGCGCGAGTAATGTTCTGGGCTTAATCCCACGCGGTTTAACAATTGATACACCCGGTCCGTGAGTTCCTGCCCCTTTGCCAACTTATGAACCAAGAGCGGCTCGCCCACGATAGAGCCCACGGTCATGCGAGGATTCAACGAGCTATATGGATCTTGAAACACAATCTGCATCCGACGACGCGTAGATCGTAATGTTTTCGAATCCATGGAAAAGATATTGTCACCCTCAAAGATCGCTTCTCCACCAGAAGGTTCCATCAGCCGGAGAATGGTTCGGCCTACCGTAGTTTTGCCGCAACCGGATTCTCCCACTAAACCGAAGGTCTCCCCAGGTAGGATGTCGAACGTGACATCATCAACGGCTTTCACCCATGCGGACACCTTGGAAAACAGCCCGCTCCGGACTGGGAAAAATTTTTTGAGTTGATTCACCTCAAGGAGGGGCT
>JAYWMS010000194.1:0-2085 GCA_035873215.1 Nitrospirota bacterium
ATCTGCAACGCTCGAACTGTAGAATTCCCATTAAACTGGGTGACAAGCAGTCCCCAAACAAATAGAGCCTATTTGGCTATCAGAAGAGCCATCTTCTTCATTTTGAGAGGTGGCTCTTTTTTTGTCCTTGTAGTCCAAGGCCTTGAATCCAACTCATTCTGATCCTTCCTGAACGAAATCATTGAAAAGAAGCTTCGGTGGTGTTCTTGTCCTCTCGTCTCGCCCACAAATCGTTGGTACCCTCCGGTAATTTAACGACATCATCAATTGGTCGGCCATGAGTTTGTTTGGTGGTCCTGCTTTATTGGGTGCTCCCTTGGGCACATGGCTTGCGTTGGAAATTTCTGAATCCCCCTTTCAAAAAGTATTGGCTTTTCTGATGGTTGGGATTACCCTGTTGACTGCTCTGGCAGTCGCGCAGTTGTTGCTGATGACCAGGGACCGCCTATTACGATAACAAGACGATTCTTGAGAGCATCCGGTTTCTTCATCATCGGGCTCTACGGGAAATTTGTCCAAGCAGGTGTGGGATTTTTACTTTTAGGTATGACTTCGTATATGGGGTCCGGTTTGCAATACATCAGATGACAGCATGAGGAGTCGCAATCAACACCATCCACGCTGAAACGCGTGAAAGAAGTAAGGGAGGAGCCATGAAGGCAGCCAAGGCGAAGATCGGTAGAGGAACAAAGGATTTAAAAACTCTCGCGATTGATATTGGCGGAACGGGGATCAAGGCCATAGTTCTGGATGAACAGGGAAAGCCAGTGACGGAGCGTGGTCGTTTAAAGACCCCGAGGCCGGCCACTCCAAGATCCGTGCTGGCCATAATTAAAACCTTGGCCAAGCAACAGGGGGTGTTCGATCGAGTGTCCGTCGGATTTCCAGGGGTTGTACGGAGCGGGGTGACAGCGACTGCCCCCAACTTGGATTCCTCGTGGCAAGGGTTTGGGCTGACACAGGCCTTGTCCAAGCAACTGGGCAAACCAGTACGTGTGGCGAATGATGCCGATGTCCAGGGTTATGGAGCCATTCAGGGGAAGGGCGTGGAATTGGTTGCCACCTTAGGAACGGGATTCGGATCGGCATTATTTGTGAATGGTCATCTTGTTCCCAACTTGGAAATTGCCCATCATCCCTTCCGCAACAATAAAACTTATGAGCAAGAATTGGGTCTGTTGGCATTCAAACGAATGGGGAAAAAGAAATGGAATCAGCGTGTGGGGCAAGCCATTGAAGCTCTGGAGTCGCTTTTTAATTACGATATGTTGTACATCGGTGGCGGCAATGGGAAAAAAGTGGACCTTGCTTTACCAGAAAATGTCCAGCTGGTGTCAAATGTGGCAGGTTTGTTGGGCGGTATTGCCTTTTGGCGAGATGCGAAAAAGTGATGATGTATAGGAGTATGGCAGGGGTTTCCCTTCCGTCACAATGGTTTTGTTGGCGAGTGACGTGTAGCGTGTCATCGGGGGATTGAAGAAAGGGTTTTGCCACGAATGTTCGGACAGATTGTGTTGGTCGGAATAGGCGGGTGTCTTGGTTCGGTGTTTCGGTATCTGCTATCGGGCGTTGTTCAACGATCGTTTCCCATGTCGGAATTTCCATTCGGCACATTGGTCGTCAATGTGGTGGGATGTTTATTGATAGGTATGTTGCATGGGCTCGCGGAGACGAAACAAATTATCGGGCCTGAGCTGCGACTCTTTTTAATGATTGGTCTGCTAGGCGGGTTTACGACATTTTCCACCTTTGGGTATGAAACAATGGCGCTGATTCGAGATGCGGAAGTGTTTCGGGCCATGGGCAATGTCGTCTTGCAAGTGTTGGTTGGCTTAACGGCCGTGTGGTTGGGGGACATGCTAGGTCGTGTGGGGTGAGAGCATGATGGTGCAGAGTGACGGGTATGTACTCAGAGTGTATGTCGGTGAACGGGATAAATATGGGCATCTGCCGTTGTATGAATGGATCATTCAACAAGCTCGTGAACATGGGCTTTCGGGCGCCACAGCGTTTCGCGGAATCGAAGGCTTTGGTGCACACAGTCATTTACATACCGCAAAAATTTTACGATTAGCCGATGATTTG
>JAYWMS010000246.1:0-6535 GCA_035873215.1 Nitrospirota bacterium
AAAGCTTTTGTCGGAGGACCGTTGGCGTTAACTTTCTCGAACTACTTATGATGGATGGTCTGGAAGTGAAAGTCATGATTTTATAATGATTCGCCAGGAGCAAGCACTCCCCTTCTGGCTAAACATTGGGAGGAAAGGTCTCCCGCAATGAAGCCTTACCTCCATTTTTAATTGCAAGCCATTTGCATTTACCAAATTGGCAGCTTCTTTGTCAAAAAAGGGAAGGCGAAGAGCGAAAGTAAACCTCTGATTTTTGAATTGTTTTTTCACTTTTGAGTTCCCGCCTTGGGTGTGGCTGAGCCAGTGCACCGAATCGACTCTTTGGCGAGGACTGTTTGAGCGAAGCGAGTTCCGCAGCCATTTGATTCGGTGCTGTGGGGAAGGAACCCGAAGGGCCGCTCACGGGCGGAAATGGTTTTGGGTCCTTTTGCCGAAACAAAAGGACCTCGTCGGCGGGGGCGAAACCCCTCTAAAAAAATTTAAAACGGACTGTTGGGAAACGATTTGACGACGAAACTCTATGAAACAAATATAAAAGAAAACCTGGATGCCCGCTAACTACTGCGGGCATGACGGAGTAAAGTTGTATGGGCAACTGTCGACCCCCAAATTTCTACGTGAAGTCCCTCCAATTCGCATAAGGCTTCAATCGATAAATCTCATCAATGGAATTGGGCAACCCCACTCCCTGTTCCTCCAGCAACTTAGCCACCCGCCAAAGCGGCAGCCCAACAATAGTCGGGTAATCGCCTTCAATTTTTTCTATTAGCTTAGCCCCTTCACCTTGAATCGAATACGCCCCCGCCTTGCCTAAACTCTCTTCTGTGCTCAAGTACTCACTGAGTTCTTCCTCATCGAAGTCCTTGATCCAAACGTGGGCTGTTTCAACGCGTGCTACCGAGGTGTTAGTGGCTTTTTGAATTAACGCTAGCCCCGTGTGTACTTGGTGGCAATGTCCTCGCAGTTGGCGCAGCATCGATTCAGCTTCTTTGAGATCTTGAGGCTTCCCTAACAGTGTTCCCTCAATCTCAATCACCGTATCGCTCCCTAGTACCAATTCTTCTGGATGCTGAAGAGCAATGGACTCGGCTTTATCATGAGCGAATGTTCTAGCTTGATCGGATGGCGCCATATTGAGAGAGGGGATTTCTTCACAGGATGGCGGAATGACGCCAAAGGGCAATCCAAGCAGTGCGAGTAATTCCCTGCGGCGAGGGGAGGTGGAAGCCAAGATGAGTTTCATGGATGAGAAAAGAAAAGGGGTGGAATGGTTAACCCGCCAGTGCCATGGGCTGAGAGAAACCTTGTTGCACCCAATACTCTTGAAGCACGGCCTCCACGTCTGCAGCACAGGTCGTTCGGACCATCCGCACCCGCATGGGCGCTGCATGTGGAAATCCGGTGCAATACCATCCTAGGTGTTTACGCATGCGGGGAAACCGGGCCAGATCGTTCAGGTCCTCAAAGAGTTTGGCATGGTGTAGGGTCATCTGAAATCGTTGGGCTAATGGGATGGCTTGTTCATCTGGTATCGCTCTCCCGTGTTGTATCGCTTCACGGAGGCGATCCTTTCCATTGAAGAGCCAGGGGTTCCCC
Source organism: Nitrospirota bacterium (assembly GCA_035873215.1). Taxonomy (GTDB): domain Bacteria; phylum Nitrospirota; class Nitrospiria; order Nitrospirales; family UBA8639; genus JAYWMS01. The sequence continues at coordinate 1,597 of JAYWMS010000246.1, forward strand.
AACGCTGCACGACCAATCAACACGCCATCTACTCCACTTGTTTGAATTCTTAATACGGCTTCTCGAAGGCTCCGTACATCACCATTCCCCAAAACCATGATTCCGTGCTTTCGAATCAATGTCGTCGCTAGCGTAATGGCGTCCCAGTCGGCAGATCCCCGGTACATTTGTTCAAGGGTTCGTCCGTGAATGGAAATGACGTCCGGGGTTCCTTGGATCAAACTGGCGCTCCATTCGGCAATGACATTGTCCTCATATCCCAACCGGGTTTTCACTGACAATGGAATGGCTCGATGGTGAACGGCCATGGGGTTCCCTGTCCGCACCAGATTCATCTCTCGCACGGTCTCAATCACGGAGGGTTTTAGGCCTGCTTCCCACAGATTTTGCCCGGAGGCCCAATCCTGAAGTCCTTGTTTTGCAGCAGCCATGATTTCCAGTGCCAATTCAGGAGTGCGAATTAATGCCGCACCACAACCGGACGAGGCCACACTTTTGGAAGGACACCCCATATTGATGTCCAAGCCGTCGAATCCTAATTCACCAATCACGTGTGCCGCTTGATAAAACCGGCGCGGGTCTTTCCCATACACCTGAGCGACGATGGGATGTTCACATTCAGAATATCTGAACCCATCCCATCCCATTTGGCGGTTTTGAAAAATATCGTTTACGTTGGTGAATTCGGTGAACACCACGTCAGGGCCACCATGGGTCGCTACAATTTTTCTAAAGGCAGGGTCAGTGACCCCATCCATGGGGGCTAAGCCGATTATAGGTTGTGGAAGATTGTGCCAAAAGCTCATGATTGAATGATCCCGGAAATGATTAGTTTAGGTGAATGTTACGCATCTTGGAGTTGAGTTCGCAATGCACTATGCCGAAAAGAACTAACGCAACTGTTAGAATCATAATAGAAGAAGAAGACTATCGACTGTGGAAGGATTATCGGGGATATTGGTCACTTTGTGAATCCTCGGAACTAATTAAGGCTACTCATACTACCCTACGATAAATGGTTCAATCTTCGTGAGTAAAACTTCTGCCAAACCGAATTCGTTCCTCCCACCTGGAAATGGGAAGGGCTCCTCAATTTCCGGAACCCAGGAAATCATCGAAAAGGTCGAGACGCTCTTGTCTTCGGAGACCCATGATCCCAAGTCCATGCTCATCCGGGAAATGCTAGAGGGAATACTCAAACTGCACGACCAGTCTGACGATATCCTCGACATTAAGATCCTTAGTCGCGCGTTGAAAGAGTTGCGATATGCCTTCCACGTGTTTCAACCCTATCGACACCGTCCCAAGGTAAGCATTTTTGGCTCGGCCCGGACCCCTTCATCCGATCCCAATTTTCAATTGGCGGCACGTTTTGGGAAATTATTGAGCGAACGAGGCTTTATGGTCATTACTGGAGCTGGGCCTGGTATCATGGATGCTGGGCATCAGGGTGCCGGCAAAGAACACAGCTTTGGTGTCAATATCATGCTCCCGTTTGAACAGGCCGCTAATCCGACGATTGCAGATGATCCGAAACTGGTTCATCTCAAGTATTTTTTTACTCGCAAATTGCTCTTTGTGCGTGAGGCCAACGCAACTGCCTTATTTCCCGGGGGAGTGGGGACGATGGATGAAGCGTTTGAAGTGTTGACGCTTGTGCAAACGGGAAAATCCCATCCAGTTCCTATTGTGTGCTTGGAAGCCCCAGGGACAGCCTATTGGGAACACTGGGTCAAATTTCTCAAAGAGCAATTGTTACCTCGAGGTCTCATTTCAGAGTCGGATTTGTATCTCTTTAAGGTGTTTGACCATGAAGAGGCCGCGGTCCGCGAAATTCAACAGTTTTATCGCAACTATCACTCGCTCCGCTATGTGGATGGGAAACTCGTTATTCGCATACAATGCCCCTTAACCCAGGAAGCGCTTGAGAGGATCAGAGAGGAATTTCATGATCTGCTGATCGATGGGACCATTACTCAGCAAGGCTCGTTGCAGGAGGAAGAAGATGAGCCCGATCTCCGGCATTTGCCCCGTTTGGTTCTCAACCATCACCGACGTAATGCTGGTCGCCTACGACAGTTTATTGATTGCTTGAACACATGTGGCGACGAATCTGCTACGAAGTTTTCCGCAGCCAGTTCGCTTTAAAAATGCAACATTGCTAGGTGCTGAGCCGGATTAGTCCAGTGTGCGTAGACTTTGTCTGTCAGCCCAAACGTGTTATGGTCTTCTGATATGAAAGCAGAAATATTTTCTCGTGATCCACAATTGTCCAGAGACCCCAATGTGGTCCTCTATCATGCCGATTGTTCCGACGGTTTTGGTGCTGCGTGGGCCTTATGGACGAGGTTTCCAAATGCACGCTATATCCCCGTAAAGCATGGCTCTCCCGCTCCATCTGATATTGCAGGCACTGACATGGTTATGGTGGATTTTAGTTACTCCCGTGATGTGATTGAAGGCCTGGCCGAACAAGTCAACAGTATTCAAATCCTTGACCACCATGTGACCGCGGAAGCGAGTTTATCCGGACTGCCCTATGCACATTTTGATATTTCCAAGAGCGGCGCAGTCCTGGCGTGGGAGTGGGCCCATAAAGACCCGGTGCCCTGGCTTCTCCAATACATTCAAGATAAGGACATCTGGACATGGCAGTTGCCAAACAGTCGCGAAATCAATGCAGCGCTCGCCTCCTACCCTTTTGACTTTCAGGTATGGGATAAGCTGGAGCAACACATTCTGGAGGTCGAGGGCCGTGCCATTCTTCGGCTTGAACATTCGTTAATTGGGAAGATCATCGAAGAGGCGGTCTTGGTGAATTTTGAAGGAGAAACCGTGCCGGCAGTCTATAGTCCGGTACTGAATAGTCAGATTGGTGAGCCGCTCTGTGCCGGTCACCCGTTTTGTATCATTTGGCATCAGCACGATGGCCGACGGTATTTTAGTTTGCGTTCTCGCGCAGGCACGACGGATGTTGGCGCCATCGCGGCTCGTCATGGTGGCGGCGGTCATGTGAATGCCGCAGGATTTTCGCTTCCTTGCAATGGAGAGATGAGTGAGATCTTGGATCCGGTGAAGATGCTTATCGCAAGTGAAAAACGATGATGGACATTGGTCTCTTTGCCTGGCCTGGTGAAGAAGAAATCGGCTAGGTCAACACGACACCGGCAGCCCCTTTGACCAAGTTTTTCCTGAGCAAAACCGAAGGGCTCACGATAGGCTTATTCAATACACTGCTCGTTACAAATTTTCTTTCCCCATGATTCCAATAAATGATGACAATCCCACTGAAATCACGCCCGTGGTCACGATTGCGTTCATCGTGTCCTGTGTCTTGGTGTTTTTATATCAAATCTCGTTGCAGGCCCAGGGTGGTGAAGTGTTTGTGTATCAATATGGGGCGATTCCGGCCGTCGTTTTCGGCCATGCCGACCTACCCATGGAACTTCGTGCTGTTCCCGAGTATGGTAGCTTAATTACTAGCATGTTCCTTCATGGGGGATGGATGCATTTGATCGGGAACATGTGGTACCTCTGGTTATTTGGGGACAACATCGAAGATGTCATGGGACATGGGAAGTTTATCCTGTTTTATGGTGTTTGCGGAATCTTGGCTGCTCTCAGTCATGCCGCGATTGATCCCAGTTCAACGGTTCCCATGATTGGAGCCAGCGGGGCCATCTCCGGGGTGTTGGGAGCCTACTTGCTCTTGTATCCGCGAGCCCGGGTTCGGGTCATCATTCCCTTGGGATTTTTCTCTCAGATGACGTATTTACCTGCTTGGATTGTCCTGGGCTTTTGGTTTCTCCTGCAATTATGGAGCGGCGGAATGAGTGTCGGGAGCCAAGGAGGCGGAGTAGCGTTTTTCGCTCACATAGGGGGCTTTATTGCCGGAATGGCCTTGATCAGTTTTTTCAAGCATCCCCATATACGGCTTTTTAATCCGGCTCACCACCATCATTCTCAATCTGGGCGATAGAGATCCAGGGTCTATCGGATAAAGAAGGTCTTGCGTTAGAGATCACATTCGGAGTATAAAATCCTCGACACGACATCAAAAAGACATCATGCCTAAGCAATAGTTATTCTCATACGGGAACTTGACATGGTTTCAGAGTTCCTGTACCTTGCGAAACTTCGTGATCAGCACGTTCTTTGACAATTTCATAGCCGAATAAACGGCAAGGTAAGAAGTGTGTTGAAGTGGCGGCCCTTGTTTTTAGAAGTAAATATTTTTGAGAGTTTGATCCTGGCTCAGAACGAACGCTGGCGGCGCGCCTAACACATGCAAGTCGAACGAGAGGCTCTTCGGAGTAGTAAAGTGGCGAACGGGTGAGTAATACGTGGGTAACCTGCCCTTGAGAGGGGAATAACCAGCCGAAAGGCTAGCTAATACCCCATACGCTTCCGGTCCCTCGGGTAAGGAAGGAAAGCGGTATCGAGGATATCGTACTCAAGGAGGGGCTCATGGCCTATCAGCTTGTTGGTGGGGTAACGGCCTACCAAGGCTACGACGGGTAGCTGGTCTGAGAGGATGATCAGCCACACTGGCACTGAGACACGGGCCAGACTCCTACGGGAGGCAGCAGTGAGGAATATTGCGCAATGGGCGAAAGCCTGACGCAGCGACGCCGCGTGGGGGATGAAGGTTCTCGGATTGTAAACCCCTTTTGTGAGGAAAGAGAAAGTGGGTAACCACTTAGACGGTACCTCAAGAAAAAGCCACGGCTAACTTCGTGCCAGCAGCCGCGGTAATACGAAGGTGGCGAGCGTTGTTCGGATTTACTGGGCGTAAAGAGCACGTAGGCGGTGGGGTAAGCCCCTTGGGAAAGCTCCGGGCTTAACCCGGAAAGGTCGAGGGGGACTGCCAAGCTAGAGGGCGGGAGAGGAGCGCGGAATTCCCGGTGTAGCGGTGAAATGCGTAGATATCGGGAAGAAG
>JAYWMS010000258.1:0-11045 GCA_035873215.1 Nitrospirota bacterium
GGAATCTTATGTGAAGGAAACAGCCAGGGTCCTGATCACCAGCTTGTGGTCGTTGGCATGGGCCTGAATGTGAACATGTCCGAAACGGACTTTCCCGAGGATCTGCGTCCATATTCAACATCACTAGGGATTCACACGACGACCCCCATTGATCGCAACACTCAGTTGGCTCACCTGCTGAACGCGTTGGAGACTTGGTACACCCAACTCACTGAAGGACCCATCAATCCTATTCGTGAAGCGTATATAGCCCAATGTGAGACTCTTGGTCGTGACCTACTCGTCAATCTCTCGAATGGAGAAGAATTTTCCGCCGTCGGTCATGACATTGGGGAGGATGGTTCCCTTCATGTATGCTTGAAGAATGCACCCGATGCTCCCATTCGAATCATTCATTCGGGTGAAGTCACGCATATGAAAATCCTGCGGCCTTAATCCGGTTCGAATTTATGGTAAGAGAACACCTGACTTAGTCCTCCTGATCTCATCCACTGGACACACTATGCTTCTCACGATCGATATCGGTAATTCCCAAATTGTTTGGGGTATATTTGATAAGAACACCCTTGTCAGTTCATGGCGAATAGCTACCGATTCAACTAAAACCGCAGATGAGTATGGGATCCTTTTCCTGTCGCTGATGAATACACAACAGATCCAACCTAAAGATCTGATCGGCACGATCATCTCCAGCGTCGTTCCTCCCGTTACCCACATCTTTAATCAAGTCGTTGAAACATTTTTCCATCACACTCCACTCATTGTCACCTCAGACTATCCCTTTGGCCTGACCCTTGAATACCCGCTGCCTGACGAAATTGGAACAGATCGACTCGTCAATGCAGCCGGTGCCTACGCTCAATATCACACTGGTCTGGTTATCGTGGATTTTGGCACCGCCACCACGTTCTGTACCGTCACTAAATCTGGGGCCTATTTAGGTGGAGCCATTGCTCCTGGTCTCAAAAGCTCTGCGAACTCTCTCCACCTACTGACGGCGAAACTCCCAAGTGTTGATCTCGTCAAACCCAAACAGGTCATCGGGACTGATACGGTCAGTAGCATGCAATCCGGTTTAATATTTGGTTATACGGGACTTGTTGATGAGCTCGTAACCAGAATTCAGGAGGAAGTAGGACACACCTTACTCGTTATTGCCACTGGTGGTCTCGCTTCAGTCATCGGCCCCATTTCCCGAACTATTCAAGAAATCCGACCGTTTCTTACCCTGGAAGGCCTGGAACTGCTTTTTCGGCGGAAACGGAGCCATTAATTGGCTCATCACTACACGTTATTCACCGCTGAAACAAAATTACATTTTTTTCCCTGATCGGGTTGACTTCACAGGGATTGGTGACTATCTGAATCAAACGGGTGAGGAGTGCCTATGGAACCTACTGAAAAACAAGAACAAAACGAAATTGCGCCTGGGGTCAATTTGGTAGATGGACTACCCGACCTGAACGCCCAAGCCCAAGAACCTGAATTATTGGAATCCGATGATGCCGCCGGACCTCCTGCCCACGAAGAATCCCCAATCGAAAAAGAACTGAATATTAAGACAGAAGAATGCCAGGTTTTGAATGAAAAGTACCTCCGCCTCGCAGCAGAATTTGAAAATTATAAGAGAAGGGCTCAACGAGATCAGAGCGATACGGTTCGATTTGGTAATGAAAAAACTCTGAAAGATTTACTGCCAACAATTGACAACCTCGAACGGGCCATTCAATGCGGACAGGAACAATCCTCTAATATTGAAGCCGTCCTCCAGGGTGTGCAATTAACCCACAAACAATTGTTGGACACGCTGAGTAAGTTGGGCGTCAGTCAGATCTCAAGTATTGGTGAATTATTTGATCCAGCCAAGCACCAGGCTGTGGCGAATGTAGAATCACCGACTGTGCCAGAACAACATGTCGTGGATGAATATCAAAAAGGATACTTTCTCCACGAACGAATCTTGAGACCCGCAATGGTCACAGTATCAACAGCCCCTTCAGAAGAATGCATGCCGGATGAGAACGATAGATCCGAGTAAGGAAGGAGAATACGAATGAGTAAGATTATTGGGATTGATTTGGGAACAACCAATTCGTGTGTCGCCGTGATGAGTGGTGGTGACCCGGAGGTTATCGCCAATTCAGAAGGTGCTCGAACCACCCCATCTGTGGTCGCGATTAATGATAAAAACGAGCGCTTGGTTGGCCAGATTGCCAAACGGCAGGCAATCACCAATCCAGAAAATACCATTTTTTCCGTCAAGCGGTTGATGGGAAGAAAGTTTGGATCTAAAGAAGTCGAAAGCGCGATAGATCGCCTCCCCTATAAGATCGCCAAAGCATCTAATAACGACGCTCATGTGGAGATTCGTGGGAAGGAATATAGTCCCCCTGAAGTTTCCGCCATGATTTTGCAGAAGATTAAACAAACTGCTGAAGACTATCTCGGGGAAAAGATTACGGATGCTGTCATCACCGTTCCGGCCTATTTTGATGACAGCCAACGCCAAGCTACGAAGGATGCCGGCCAGATTGCTGGACTTAACGTGCTCCGAATCATTAATGAACCTACTGCAGCCTCCCTAGCCTATGGGCTGGATAAGAAAAAAGAAGAGCGTATCGCCGTGTATGACTTGGGCGGAGGAACCTTTGATATCTCCATCTTGGAAATTGGAGATGGTGTGTTTGAAGTCAAATCGACGAATGGTGATACCTTTTTGGGTGGTGATGATTTTGATGTGCGTGTCATTGATTGGTTGATCGCTGAATTCAAAAAGGATCAAGGCATCGACTTAAAGAATGACCGCATGGCTTTGCAGCGACTCAAAGAAGCCGCTGAGCGAGCCAAGATCGAACTCTCTTCTTCTCAAGAAACAGAAATCAATCTCCCCTTTGTAACCGCCGATGCGAGCGGGCCCAAGCATCTGGTGATTAAACTGACACGGGCCAAGTTCGAGCAACTTGTGGATGATCTTGTCACCCGCTCCATTGAGCCCTGCAAGAAAGCTCTGGCTGATGCCGGCGTTTCGGCTCGTGACATCAACGAAGTCGTCTTGGTTGGCGGAATGACCCGAATGCCAAAGGTCATGGAACGCGTGAAAGAATTTTTTGGGAAAGAACCCCATCGCGGGGTCAATCCCGATGAAGTCGTCGCCATTGGTGCAGCCATCCAAGGTGGCGTCCTACGTGGTGACGTGAAAGATGTCTTATTGTTGGATGTGACACCACTGTCACTCGGAATCGAAACATTAGGCGGCGTGTTCACTCGACTAATTGATCGAAATACCACGATTCCAACCAAAAAGAGTCAAATTTTTTCAACCGCAGCTGATAGTCAATCAGCCGTGACAATTCGGGTTTTTCAGGGTGAACGAGAAATGGCCTCGGACAATAAATTGCTTGGACAATTTGATCTCGTTGGGATTCCTCCCGCTCCCCGCGGTATTCCGCAGATTGAAGTCACCTTTGATATTGATGCCAATGGTATTGTTCACGTGTCGGCTAAAGACATGGCCACGCAGAAGGAACAATCCATCAAGATTACGGCCTCTAGCGGTCTGGATAAGGATGAAGTGGACCGCCTCGTTAAGGAGGCGCAAGCACATTCCGAAGAGGATAAGAAACGTCGGGAGATCGTGGAGGTTAAAAATCAAGCTGACTCTTTGATTTACGGAACAGAAAAGAACCTGACTGAACATGGGGATAAAATCCCCGCCGATGATAAGGCCAAAATCACAGATGCCATTGCTGCCATGAAAACAGCGATGGAAGGTGATGACCTGGATACCATGAAATCGGCGATGGACGCCTTGACCACCGCTTCCCACAAGTTAGCAGAAGAAATGTATAAGCAGACTGCTGCGGAAGCTACCACGAGCGGTGCCACAAGCGATGATGCCGGTCCTAGTGACGAGACAGAATCGAAAGCTACACAAGATGAGACGGTTGTTGACGCCGAATTTGAAGAAGTTGAAAAAGAAAAGAAGTAATGGAATAGGCTGCCCCACCTGACCCGATCGCTGATCGAGTCAGGTGGGATGCTCAACAAGACAAATTGAAGCATCGTTTGACAAGATGGACTCTGTGACAAAACGAGATTACTACGAAGTCCTCGGCGTTGGTCGGGACGCTTCTGAAGATGAGATCAAAAAGGGCTTCCGCAAGGTCGCCCGCCAACACCATCCCGACCTGCAATCCAATCCCGACAACAAAAAAAAAGCTGAAGAAAAGTTCAAAGAAGCTGGTGAGGCCTACGAGGTTCTCAGTCATCCAGACCAACGCAAGAAATATGACATGTTCGGCCATGCCAGCTCCCAGCAGGGTGGACCCCAGGGGTTTGATTTCGGCGGTGGCGGTGGCTTTGGTGATGTGTTTGGAGACATTTTCGAAGATTTCTTTGGTGGTAGCGGACGTGGACGCACGCGGCCGGAACAAGGTAATGATCTTCAATATAATCTTGAGCTATCTTTTGAAGAAGCCATCAACGGCAAAGAAGCCAAATTAAAAATTCCTCGTTGGGAAGGCTGTGAATCCTGTAAGGGAACTGGAGCCCAGTCAACCAACTCAGTCAAAGCCTGTCCCGGTTGTAAAGGGACGGGGCAAATTCGGCTTCAACAGGGCTTCTTCACCATCAATCGAACATGTAGCCAGTGCCATGGAGCAGGCCAACTTGTGGGGGATCCATGTACCACCTGTCAGGGCCAAAAACGCATCTATCGCGAACGTATGCTCTCCGTCACAATTCCAGCAGGCATCGAAACCGGCATGCGACTCCGATTGTCTAGAGAAGGCGAACATGGCATCAACGGAGGACCTCCAGGCGACCTCTATGTCGCAGTCACTGTTCGGCCACATAAGTTGTTCACCCGAAAAGGGAACGACATTCAAATAGACCTTCCCATTAATATTGTCACCGGTATTCTGGGTGGAAAAGTTGAAGTCCCCACATTGAAAGGCAGTTCGGCCTTGAAAATTCCCGAGGGCACCCAGCCAGACCAAATCTTCCGATTAAAAGGGCTAGGAGCGCCTTCCCTTAAAGGCAACCAGGCCGGGGACCAATTCGTTCGTGTCAAGGTTCAAATCCCCACAAAACTGACGGGGCGTCAACGGGAACTCCTTGCTGCCTTTGCCAAGGAAAGTGGGTTAGACAAGGAACAGAATGGGGACGGGCTCTTTGAAAAGGTGAAAAACATGTTTGACTAAGAGCCTGTCCCGTTCAGCCTCGAATCTGCATGTCCGTATTTTTTGTCAGCTCTCAAGCCATCCATAACAAGTCCCTCACCATCCACGGACCACTCCATTCGCATCTCACGAAAAGCCTTCGGTATCGAGTAGGCGACTCTATCTGGTGTGTTGACGAAAAGCGCCAACGCTATCAGGTTCGTATTGCATCGCTGACCAAGCAGTCGCTGGAAGGGACAATTGTTGGGCAACAAAACGGGCCGCCCAAACAACCGGTCTTTATAGGACTGGGACTATCCATTCTTAAGGGCGATCATATGACCTGGGCCATTCAGAAAGCCACTGAACTTGGGGTTCACACGATTTTCCCTATTATGTCCCATCGCTGCATCGTTAGACCTGATGCAGACCGTGCTCAATCCTATCAGGCTCGTTGGCAACGCATTGCGCTCGATGCAGCCCAACAATCAGAGCGTTGGGATGTTCCTCATGTCCATTTGCCATGCGACTTGTCAACATTTCTTGCCTCACACGAACAGGACATGAAATTTATCCTCGTTGAACGCGGCACCCCGAACAAAACCACAGCCTTCTCCCTTGACGAGGGTTTCCAAGGAAATCTTACCATTGCCAGTGGACCAGAAGGCGGTTGGACTGATGAGGAGAGAAAAGAAGCGAATCAGAATAATTTTCACGATGTCACGCTTGGCACCACAATTTTTCGCGCCGAAACAGCTCCACTTGTCGCATTAGCATTGATTCAAAGCCAACTAGGAGAATTTGGATGAGAAATAAAGAAAAGGTGAGAAACCTAAGAACCTGAGGAGGTAAACTTGACGATGATACCGTGGTTTCCTACTGCCCAACCGGTATGAGCTGAGGGAAAACTCAGGCCGTACATTGAGTAAGGTTCCGGCAACTCCGGCTCTACCCATGTAAATCCCCCATCCGCCGTATGAAGAAAGGCCCCTGACTCTCCAATGATCCAACCATTTCGTAAATCAGTGAACGCCACCCGAAGCAAATCTGGCGGCCGAATACAGGGCGATCCACAAGGCCTTGTCCGATCCAGCCATTTTTCACCACCGGAAAGAGTCTGGAATATCGCTCCTTGTGTGCCTACGACCCATCCAACATCACTGTCCGTAAAAAACACATCAAAGAATGTGGCCGCACTATCTGCTTCTTTTTTCTCCCAATGTTTACCACCATCACCAGTGGCTAAGATGACCCCGAGTGCCCCGACTACCCACCCACGCTGAGCATCAAGAAATTGCACGCCAAATAGATCTGCGTTCGTCCCACTGGATTGATCAACCCATGTCATGCCGCCATCAAGGGTATGGATTATGGTTCCTCGGCCCCCGACTACCCACCCATGGGAGGAATCAAGGAATTGAACTCCATACAGTGGTAGGGCCGTCCCACTGTCTTGCGGGAGCCACTGCTGACCACCGTCCTTGGAATGTAGGATAGTCCCATTCTGGCCAGTCGCCCATCCTAGTTGGTCATTGGCAAACAGAATGCTTGTCATTAAGGCCGCAGTTCGCCTTGGAACACGTTTCCATTTTTTTCCACCATCTTGAGTACGTAGGATCATTCCTCCCGCTCCGACGGCCCACCCTTTTTCACTGTTCAAAAAGAATGTGTCCAGTAAGGTGACCTTGGTACCACTTTCCTGAACCGTAGGGACCACAGCGATTGAAGCGGCTGAAACAGTTGGAGAATTGAGGAAAAACTGACTCACCCCAAACAACCCAAGCCAAAGAATCGTGGCTATCACTGTTTCCAATACCTTTGGGAAGGCTGTAAGGTCATAAGTTTAGTCATGGTGGGTCCTGGGTATAATCGTGAAAGTAGTTTTTGTGTGGCAGGCCCCGACGAAGTATGGTGAATTTTCCTGCCACGGCATCGACCCATTTCTTTTCACTACAGCATTTTCCATTGTCCAAAAGATCCCAGGAACCTCGACGTACAACAATTTCCCCCTTCGTAGGATCTTCTATGAAACCTTCTGCATTGCTAAGGCCGAACACCGGACGACGCGGCACCCTGATTTGTATTTCCGAGTCGGCCCAGGATACCACATGAGCAGCCATTCCATTTACGAAGACTTCCGATCGCGAGACATCCGGTCCTAACTGATAATTCTGCCAACTATGTGCTTTCGAATGGAGTTCTAAACGAGTATGCTCGGCAATTTTTAAAAATTCTCCAAACCCGTTCCCTTTAATGGTCACGACTTCGTCCAACCCCGCTGCATCCGGCCCATACGACGTGACCGTTGGTGATTGGACTGTAAAATGTCCAGCTTCCAAACTGATATCACTTTTCTCGGCACAACATGTTCCATCGGTTTTTGGGGTGGTACCGCCCCGTTTGATCACGATGGGCCCACTCTTCGCACTATACGGAACCCACGCATCAATCTTTGTATTCTGCCAACGGTGAATGATGGCGGGCACTCCGCCAATTTCGACACGGTTTTGTCCAGGATCAAAGTCAAACGCGTAGGCAGTGGATCCAGCCTCAGAATATAAACCAAAGTCCTTACCTTTAATTTGAATGAGTGTCCCAATAGGACCGCTGATAGGGGATACTTCTTCTACCTGACTTTGCACGATAGAGAATTCTCCAAGGTTACGCGCCCGCCCCTCATGCTTAAGGACGACAGGGCCACTGGAAGCATGAAGAGGGACATGGACGACTACCACACGAGAGGACCATTGTGAGATGGTGGCCAGTTTGCCATTGAAGAAAACTTGATCTCCGGGTTTTCTTTCTTGACCAAAATCTTGGCCGCTTAATACGACCTTGGTACCGATAGGGCCAGACTGTGGTTGCACATCTATATGTGGAATCAACTCTACGGGCATGGCATTACTCGCTACGTATTCAACTGGGGCACAACAGGACCCATCCGGCAAGGGATCTGAAGAGGCCAGCTGCACGACAACCTCTCCCGATGTGGCATTCGCTGGAATCGTGACCTCAATACGAGTGGATCGCCACTTCCTGATTTGAGCCAAAATACCATTGATGACGACTCGATTGACCCCGAACATGGTATTCGGATCTCGAGACCCAGCAGTACTTCCGAAGTTTTCCCCTTCAATGACCAAAACGGATCCTGGCTCGGCTTCAGGTGGAGTAAGCTTGTGAATCTTGACCCCTTTGACGTCAAAGGTTCCGACGGCTTGTTTTGCCTCTCCTGCCATAACCGTGACAAGGCCGGATTTGGCTGCAAGAGGAACCTTCACCATGACCAAATCCGTCTCCCACAACTGAATTAAGGCTGGAACACCATTAAACTCAACGCGATTGACTCCGGTTGATTGAAAGGTACCGAAATTCTCTCCGCCTATGGTGACGGTGGTACCAGGTGGACCGACATCAGGGAATAAGTCAGCCCAAACCGGCATCCCACTTCCAAACACCATGATTCCCAAAAGCATGCATATGTGCCACAGCTTCCTCATAACCGGTACAACCTTTCTCTCTGAAATACTCCAGGATAACTCTATCTTTCGACAGGAAAAACACGTAGTTGAAGGGCAATAAATCTTGAAGTTCCTCTTAAGAATTCTTAGGGGTTCTGCCTTGAAATCTTAGCAATTTCAAGGCACTAACACCTTCTGGACACTTTAACAACCGGGTTTTTTTATTGTCAACACAACGGAAGCAAGACCGAACTGCTGCAGGGTGTGAGCCAGGTGCACCGGTGACCAAACCGCCCGTTGATCTTCAACTTTTGAGGAATATTTCAGAATGCGAGGAGGGGGGAAAGGTCTGCGACAATCTGGCCAGACCGATGTAGTGGGAGATGAATTTTACAGCGATATTCAGGAGGAATAACATTCCACGATTAGTTCCAGCTCAACAGGAGCACCTAAGGGTAACTCGGCAACCCCCACAGCAACTCTCGCATGACGTCCATTCTCACCAAAAAGCTGAACCAACAAATCAGAAGCCCCGTTCACGACGGCTGGCTGCCCGGTAAATCCTTCAGCTGAGGCCACATAGCCCGTCATGCGCACCACTTTCTTGATTTGCTCTAGGGATCCCAACTCATCGCGAATAATGGCCAAAGCATTCAAAAGAGTATGTTGTGTGGCCTCGTAGCCTTCCTGGACGGTTAATTCTCGGCCGAGCTTACCCTGATACAGGAGTCGACCCTCGCGGCTGGGGACAACACCACTAAGGAAGAGTAGATCTCCAACCCTAGTCGCTGGGACGTAGGTCGCGACCGGCTTGGGTGCTCCCGGCAGCATGAATCCCAATTTATTCAACTGTTGTTCAAGGGACACGAGGCATCCTTAGGAAGCGCGTCGACGGTGAGACAACTGAAATTTTCTGACAGCGGAGTTGTGTTCGGCTAAGGTAGAGGAAAATTGGTGGCTGCCGTCATTCCGAGAAACAAAATACAAATAATTGGTTGGAACGGGGAACAAGGCCGCATGAATCGACGCTGAGCCAGGATTGGATATGGGACCCGGCGGCAACCCGCGAACTTTATAGGTATTGTATGGGCTCTCGATAGACAAGTCCTTTTTCCGTAAATCCCCATCAAAACTCGCCAGGGCATAAATCACCGTAGGATCACTTTGGAGGGGAATTTTTCGCTTGAGCCGATTATGGAATACCCCTGATATTAACCCACGTTCTCGTGCTGCCCCTGTCTCTTTTTCAACCACCGATGCCAACGTGAGAACCTGATGAACTGACATCTGTAATTCAGCTGCTCGAGCACGATATTTCGCAGTCCACGCCTGTTCAAACTGAGAAACCATGGCCACAATCATGGTCTCGGTTTTCAGGTGCCGCGTAAAATGGTAGGTATTGGGGAACAGATATCCTTCTAACGTTGGAGCATGAATTCCTAATCGCTGTATCAACGAGGGATCCTGAGTTGCCCGGATAAACTCTTCTCGATCTGCCAACCCTTTTTCCTCGAGCAACGATCCGATTTGGGCATTGGAGTACCCCTCTGGAATCGTGACCGTATGCTGTACGACATCTCCCTTGACCAGTGAAGCTAACAAATCACCCGGCTCCATACTGTCCCGAAAGGCATATTCCCCGGGAATAATTTTTCGGTCAGCACCCTGGAGCCTGGCCATCCACCTGAAAGCCCAACTGCTTTTGATGACATGCTGTTGTTGCAGTAATTCCGCGACCTCTGCGAATGAAGCACCATCAGCAATATCAACATGGATAGGGGAATCAGGCTGAGGACTCGGTTGCAACTGATACAGGAAGGTTGCTCCACCAAAACCGGCGACCAAAAGAAAGGCCACTACAATAAAAGTGCGACTTTTCATCACAATAAGAAGAACAAATCCCCTCTGTTAGAATTGAAGTCTGACTACCAAAGTATACCCTAACCTGTACTGTCGGTCATACCAAATTCCAACCTGATGACTAAGGGAGGAGAATTGTGGTGTCTCATATCAGATAATGTCCTGTTTCTACATTATTTTTGTTTTTCCTACCAGATGTTCTACTGACCTTTGTTTGGAAACTAGCTATTCACCAGCGAGTTGCAAGATATGCCTGAACTCATCATCACCCCCTGCTCTATTTTGGAATAAGTGTTTCCACCGAGGTGAACATCTTATCAAGGGCCTTTGTTGATCCTGCTGGGGGTTTTCCTCCGGTTTGAGCCAGTCGGAACCCACACCACCCGAATAGTCGAATTCCTCGGCCATTTCTTTAATGCCACCCCCCACCGAAAGCAAAAATTAAAGGAAGATTCGCCCTACCTTCCCGAAACGCTAGATAAAATTTGATTCAGCCCTCCTTTTATTCAAAGTATCCAGTTAAAGGGTAGCTTCACTTCTAGGCATTTCTTATATAAAAGTACCT
>JAYWMS010000310.1:0-1785 GCA_035873215.1 Nitrospirota bacterium
CCGAGCATGGCATGTCGTACATCCTTCTCCCTGTCCACGCTTGTCAAATGCTTCCATATGTTTGCGGTGGCTCATGATTAGCCCGGTATCACTCACAGGAGAAGGCAGGTCACGAATCGACACTTCGGAGACGCGCAGCACGGCTCGATGACACCTGATACAGACAGACGATCCCACTTGAGCTTGAAGATTGTGTGGTTCGGTTGGTGTCCCAAACCATGTGATCGCCACATCACCGAGCCCCGCCAGCACTTTATCCTCAACAAACCCCGCGAGACCGGGACGCACGTGGCAATCCACACAGGTCACATCTTTGTGAGATGACTTCTTCCAACTGTCCACTGACGGTCGAATGGTATGACAACTGGCACAAAACTCTGGATGATTGGTGAGAGGGATTGCTGCCGCCCCGGCCAGAGCAAGCCCAACGGCTGCCAGTACCAGGAAGGTCAGAGACTTTTGATTCATGTCATACGGATGGAGATTTAGGGTAGTGCCGAATGATCAGTTCTGCCAAGCCGGAAATATCGTCTCGATCCAGACAGGGAACTGGCGCAGTAATGGGTTTCATGGAAACAATACCTAACAGTCCATCGAGTGAGACATTGACTTCATCCAATTGTTCACGAACAACGGCAATTTTAGGATAGCCTTCGCTCTTCCAACCTTCGGCAATGATCAGATCAATGTGGCCGTCAAGAAATCGATCCCGCACCTCTTCCACTTTCATTTCCTCGGACACATCAGCAAACATCGCCATACTGCCTTTTGAAATAACAACGACGGTACTGGCACCCGCTTGTTTATGACGCCAACTATCCTTTCCCTCAGTGTCGAGCTCGAACCCGTGCCCCGCATGTTTGACGGTTGCGACTCGATAGCCAGCTTTGGTCAATTCCGGAATTACTCGTTCAATGAGGGTTGTTTTTCCGCTATTAGAACGTCCGACAAAACTCACGATTGATGGTGCCATGAAGAAAGACTCTTTGGAAAATGATAATTAGGATTGAGTTGATAATTGAACTATCAGAATATGCTTGCTAGAAATTCTTGCTAAGCACCTGCACCTTGACCATATCCCCTGGCTTCAATTGCTCAGTTTCTTCGGGGATATCGATTAATCCATTGGCCTTGACCATAGAGGTCAGGATACCCGATCCCTGCTTTCCCGTGGTTCGTACCGTCAGTTGCCCATTCACTTTCTCCAAGATACCTCGCAGGAAGTGCCGTCGATCAGTATGCTTTGAAAACGTTTCCTGAAAGACCGCCTCAACAACAGGACGTTCAAACTGGCGATGGCCTGCCAGTTTAAGCAGCGCAAATCGCACCACCTGCTCGAAGGTCACCATCGATGATACGGGGTTTCCAGGAAGTCCAAAGGCCAATACTCCCTGGATTTTTCCATACGCAAAGGGTTGGCCTGGACGAATGGCTAATTTCCAGAAATGCATGTCTGCGCCAAGCTCTGCAAACACAATTTTGGTGAAATCGTAATCTCCCATAGACACGCCGCCCGATAACACCAAAATGTCACAGCCTAATCCCTGAGCAATCTTGTCCTTTAGCGACTGCGGCTCATCTTTGGCAATGCCGAGCAACAAGGGAATTCCCCCAGCCTCTTGAACGCCTGCCGCAATCCCATAGCTATTCGAATTGACAATCTTGTTGTCGTCGAACTGTTCATCGAGATCTGCCAACTCATCCCCTGTCGATAAAATCGCAACACGGGGACGTTGATACACCAACACAAATGACTTCCCCAACATCGCCAGCATGCCAATTTCA
>JAYWMS010000316.1:0-2079 GCA_035873215.1 Nitrospirota bacterium
ATGTGTCGAGGACCATCAGTATGACATCAACTATTTTGCAATCCTTGAATATGGGAGGACTGCTGAGTCCTTTTACACAGTCGGCGATTTCTTTGACGCGCACTTGAATGCGATTGGCATTCGTTTGCAGCATCTTTATCACGTCATGACACATCGTGTGACTGGCTTTGGCTTTGCCCATATCCACACGGGGCAACAACCCGAATACTTCATCGACTTCCTCTTTGAGGAGTGCCGCACCACACAGCACAGGCATCAAAAGGTTTTTGACATCGTGGCCGATGTCTCCCAATACACGAACGACTTCCGCCAGTTTAGCTTCTTCATGCAGATGGGCTTGTTCGATAGCAATAGCCGTGAACGAACTGATGATGGTTAAAATCGCCACATCCTCGACATCCAACCTGCCTGTTTTCTTATTAATGACTTCCAATACACCGATGGGATCCCCATCCCATTGCTTAAGTGGAAGGGCTATCATGTCGTGACTCATAAAACCCGTGTTTTCATCGATCTCCGCGAAATGGCGAGTGTCTTCTTTGACGTCACCAAGCACGATCGGTTCGCCTAGTTGAAATACCGACCCGGCAATTCCCTTATCCCAGGGGAAACTCGTACCGTTGGCCGGCGCCTTCTCCCCAATAGAATGGTAAAACACCAGTTCCTTGGTTTCCACATTACTGAGTAACACACACCCGGCTTGTGCTGAGACCACCTCGAGAGCAATTTTCAGGGCCTGCTCCACCAAGTCTTCTACGTCTAAATGTTGAAATAATGCTTGGCTGATTTTTTGGGCGGCATCAATTTCGCGCTCGCGCCGCTGTAATTGTTGTTCGTTTGTCATAAGCTTACTCATTTCCGTGTTTGGTTACCTCAACAGAACCCGGTGGTTTCATTTGCTTTGTGAATTATGGTTCTATCTCCACACTCTACAAAGCATTGAATCGACCAATATCAAAGGACCTATCGACACTGTATAGGCTACGCTCTGATTCGAGGCTATTCCTAAAATATTGGGTTGAAGTTTACCATCATTGCAAGAAGTGGTTCAACAATAATTGGTGTGATGGTTGCTCAGGTTTATGGGCATCCATACCGTGGTTTCTGCTTAGGTACGTCAATCTCCGTACACTGTCTTTTTCCATTCTGGGGGTATTGAACAAGCCTGTCTTGAGCAAAATCGAAGGGTCCGCCAGCGGCGTTCTCGCCCCTTTGTCGTGCTCACGTACTGACTTGTACGCTCCGCGCGCCAAAGTAGCTGCGGCCTTGTTGGCCAGACCTTTTTGAGCACCCCCTCATTTTTCAGAAGTCAATGAGGTTGTTCCCATATGACCGGGCATTAGAAAATTCGGTATTATTCAACAGTCCCCTTTGGACCAGATTTATTCGATCACCGCGTAGATTCCCCGTGATTTCATCAATATGGAAAATATTTTTGATCCTTCAGTATGTCCATGCGTCGAGGTTAATTTCGGGGCAACGGGATCGTAATCACAATAGCTCCCATGACATCGTTGAGTTTGAAGTTTCGCTTTGGGCTTAGTGGGTGCGAATTATGACACTTGACACACGATTCGGTGACTGCCTTGTCAGCGTAAATGGCTTGGAAATATTGCTGTTTCCCGCTTTTGATGACACCGGAATATGGCTTGTCCGGTTGTTTCATGATGATTTTGAGCCCCTTCCGTTCAAAGGCGGTCGCAGGGCCATTCCGTGCATAAATAGGCCAAAGACTGACCAATCGATAACGAATCCCTGTTCCTTTCTCTGCCACGACTCTTCCGGACTTTTGCAGAAATTGTGCAGGAAGGAGGAGGGCATTATTTTGCTCCCACGCTTCATCTGCAGATATTATTCCCTTTTTCTGGAGCCGTCCTACAATGTGGGTCGAATATATCGTTCGGTCGGCTTCAATAATTGAATGTAAATAGGATGCCACGAGATCCGGAGGAATCACCGGTATCGATTTTTTCTCTTTGGCATCCGTGTGAGACATGCCCCCCCCAGACCACATGAGAATCATCAGCACAAGTACATGGATCCATAGGTTCTTCCTAGGGTATTTCATGTCATTTCCCT
>JAYWMS010000345.1:0-5236 GCA_035873215.1 Nitrospirota bacterium
CCATAGTTTTTTCTCTTTCCATATAGCATAAGCATAAACACCAAATTGTGTACACCCTAGGATTTATGAGGAAGCCGACTTCGTTAACCCCCAGGAAAAACCACCAATATCGGCTCTGATTGCACTATTTATTAAATAATAATACAAAATTGTCAATTAATAAGAAAATCCCTCTACAGAGGGGAACGGGAGACCCTGAATCTTGACGACTGATTTTTCCCGTCAGTATGATCATTCTACCCTTCCTTTTCATCCAGGCAATGGTCGTCTCCCATCTTACAACGAAGGTTATTCACGACTAATTTATCACAGCCAGAATTCTGCCATGATTTGCGTCAAACATCTCACGAAACGCTACGGTAACCATACTGCGATTGAAGACGTTTCATTTGTCGTCAAAAAAGGCGAAATTCTTGCCTTTCTCGGGCCAAACGGTGCTGGCAAGACGACAACCATGAGAATTCTCACGGGATTCATGCCTCCAAGTGAAGGCACCGTCACCATCGCTGGCCTGGACAGTTTTGAGCATCCTGAGGAAACTAAGCGTCAAATCGGATATTTGCCAGAGCATCCTCCACTTTATGAAGAACTAACCGTTCGTGAATATTTGAAATTCGTGGGGCTACTCAAAGGTTTACCCCCTGCACGGGTTCCTGGTCGGATTTCCCACGTCGTAGAACAACTCAACATTGAGCCAGTGCAACATCGAGTGATCGGGCACTTATCCAAGGGCTATCGACAACGAGTGGGGCTGGCCCAAGCTTTGATTCATGATCCTCCTATTCTGATATTGGATGAACCAACCAGTGGATTGGATCCCAAGCAGATCATCGAGATTCGCCATCTGATTCAAACCCTGGGGGAATCACACACGATTGTTCTTAGTACCCATATTCTTTCAGAAGCTACCGCTATCTGTGGGCGAGTCATGATTATTCATCAGGGACACATCGTGGCAGAGGATACCCCGGAGCTTCTCACCTTGCGCTTCCGTCAAACACAAAAACTGATCCTGACGGTGAAACATGTCCTAGAGGATTGGAAGGATCGGCTGCTATCTCTACCCGGCATTCTGCAAGTGGTACAAGGCAGCACGGCCAACTCCTGGATTATCGAATGTGAGTTAGGCCAAGATCATCGTGATGTCTTGGCGCAATTTGTTGTCAATCAGGGTGCGGGGCTGCTGGAACTCTCACCTGTTAAGTTTTCTCTCGAAGAAGTCTTTCTACAACTCACAGAGCAGAATGTCACAAGAGATTCTGGTGCAGTATTTGAGCATTCTCCCTCCGAACAAGAGAACTCTCGTCCATGACTCCAGTTTCAATACTCATCTCGAAGGAACTTCGCTGTTTTTTTGTCTCTCCAATAATTTACGTTGTCGGTACCATATTTTTATTCATCTCAGGGTTTCTCGCTCATTTAATGGTCGTGAATGCCGGCCAGCAGGCCATTCGGTTCCTGCAAATCCAAAATTCTTATGCCCAACTCAATTTGAATGATTTAGTGTTTCGTCAACTCTTCTTCAGTATGGACATGGTATTAATGTTCGTCCTCCCCATCTTGACCATGCGGCTCTTTGCCGAAGAACGAAAATTGCGGACCTTTGAGCTTCTCCTGACATCACCTATCGGCATTAACGAAATTATCTCCGCCAAGTTCATGAGCGTTCTTCTGATCTACCTAGGTCTGCTTTCATTAACAGCCTTCACGCCCCTCGTGCTGTCCCTCTATAGCACGTTCGAGTGGGATCCTATTCTCACCGGGTACTTAGCCCTTGCCCTTCAGGGCACCTTATTCCTCAGCTGTGGCGTCTTGGCGTCAACCCTGACCGAGAACCAGGTGGTGGCTGCCTTCCTCAGTTTTGGGATTATCCTTGGTATCTGGTTACTGGGCAGCCTTGGCGGACTTCTCGGAGACACGACACTTGGAAGCCTGCTGTCCTATCTCTCATTCACGGAACACTACGATCGACTCATCCGTGGCCTAATCGATTTTAAGGATATTGTCTATTACCTGTCAGGCACCGGACTCATGTTATTTATCGCCCACCGCGTTATTGACTCGCATCGATGGCAATAACACTCCTCATGCCCATTATCGGGATCCTAGGTGGCATACTGGGATTTGCCGGCATTCTCCTTTCCGCCCTGACGGAGACGCCTACGCAAACTATCCTTTTATTCGAAGGATTAGCCCTCATATGTTTAACAGCGTATTTCATCTCGAACTGGCAACGACTCAAGACCTTTTCGGCCCGTCGCTCAACGCGTCTTGGATTCAACAGCATCTTGGCGATTGCATTGTTGATCGGCATTCTTGGGATTATCAACTTTCTCGCGATTCGACATGGTGGACGGTGGGATCTATCTGAGACCCAGAACTTTACACTAGCCCCACAAACCTATCAGGTACTTGGGCGGTTAAATCAGGATGTGCATGTCACGCTGTTTTCCCATGAACGCAGTCCAGGATTTGGCGCCTACCGAGACCTCCTGGAGGGATATACCCATGCTTCTCCCCGTTTCACGGTTCAGATCGTCGATCCAGAAAAACACCCTCACATCGCACGTGAATTTGCCATCACGAAGTTGGATACAGCCGTGTTTCAGAGCCAGACTCAGACCATCCATGTGACGAAACCAAGTGAAACGCATCTTACGAACGCACTTATTCGTGTCACGATCGATACAAAAAAGCGGATTCTATTCTTGGACAATCACGGCGAACGGCGGATCGATAACCAAGAAGGAACGGGGCTGTCGTACTTACGAGACTCTTTAGGAAACCAAGGATATGTGGTGAATCGGGCACCACTCGGACCACCGGACAACCTTATTGACCAGACGACACTCATCGTACTAGCCGGGCCTCAGGATCCTCTATCGAATACAGAACGCGATCAGCTTTCACAGTTTGTTTCGATGGGTGGCCGATTACTGCTCTTGATCGACCCGCAGACCGCACATGGGCTTGACGAACTCATTGCTCAATGGGGACTGGCCTTCACTCCGGGAATCATCGTTGACCCTACGGATCGAATGGCACAAGGCAGTCCTACGGCATTACTGGTGAAACGTTTTACAGAGCATGCGATCACGCATGGCTTCACCGCTCCAATATTGTTCCCAGTTTCACGACCAATTGTCTATGTCACCACATCTGGTGTTGGAGGAACATTTACCCCCCTTGCCGAGACCTCAGAGGATAGTTGGGCGGAAATGAACTTCGTGCAACATACACCTGTTTTTGATGAAGGCATGGATCAGAAAGGACCGTTTACCATAGCGGGTGCTCTCAAGCTGAAGACCGAGCCAAGTAACCCGGCATCTCACGCATCCAATCTCGTGATTATTGGCAATTCAGCATTTGTGAGTAATGCCTATATCAAGCTTCCGGGCAATACAGACTTTATATTGAACTCGATCGCGTGGCTGGCTGATGAAAATGCGTTGGTTGCCATTACACCCAAAGATTATTCCTTTGAGCCCTTTATCCCTAATCCGACCCAAGAACACATGCTTTTGGCCGTCCAAGTCTTTTCGGTCCCGCTCCTCTTACTGTTTCTGGGCATTACGGTTTGGCGACGTAGGAGTCGCTTATAGCGGGAATGTTGAAAAAGGGCACCAGCTGCGTTCTCGGCCCTTTATCGTGCTCACGTACTCGGAGTACGCTCCGCCGCCAAAGAGCCTACGGCCTTGCCCGTGGAAAAGGGCGTCCCGGCGCCCTTGGGTTTGGGCGGGTGAAAAAACGCGCCTTTTTAAACATTCCCAAGTGCTTTTGTATATTTCTTTGAAATCCCCAAAGTGTGGTCCTAAAGACAAAATTTTTGATCTTTAAAATTTCCAAGGTGAAATCGTCTTTCAACAAGTTTAGGGATGAAGAATGTTGGACGTTCGGAGTCAGAAGTACTGGGTCCAAAGTCCGGAAGCCTAAGGTTAGTCTCGTATCCTGATTAATGAAGCAGTCCAACGTGATATGAACTCATATAAAACTACCGCCCTCTTAGCCAGCGTCTTGGCAGGTCTCGGAATATATCTCTACACGATCGAGCTTCCCAGTATCGACCACGAAGCACAGCAGCAGGTCCAAGAACAGCGTCTTCTCCCGTTTGACTACCGAGATGTCGTCGACCTCACCCTAACCACTCTCGCTGAGACCGTCCATATGGTTCGCGATGCACGTGGCCGCTGGATGATCATGGATCCCATTCAAACCAAAGGTGACGCCCGAGAAATAGGCGGTCTTCTGAGAGCATTGGAGCTTGGACGTATATCCCGCATCATTCAAGAAGACTCAAAAGACGCGAATCGATACGGACTGGCACAACCACACGTGACCATCACTATTATGACCCCACACTCGGAGGAAACTTTGGCGTTAGGTGATGTGGAAAAGATTTCTTCTACCCTGTACGCGAGACGTGGGTCAGACCACCAGATCTTACTGACTACGCTGTCGGTGCAAGATTTTCGAAAAAAGACCCTCTTTTCGTTCCGACACAAAGATGTATTGTTTTTCGACCGTCAGCAAGCCGTTGAACTGACAATCTCCTCCAAAGGCGGAAACCAATTGAAGCTCCATCGCATTCCTTCGACTCACGGTTTGACCGGCGATTGGCAATTTTCTTTTCCCACCCAAGGCCCGGCTAACAAAACGATGGTGGGACTCCTTCTCATGACGCTCGAAGATCTACAAGCCAAGCGGTTCATCGATTCCGGAACAGAGAAAACTCAGCTAACCAAGGGATTCGGTGATCCTGATCGTGAGATCAGCATTCAAACCGAACAGGCTCTTCATAAGGTTGCATTTTTTCAATCGCCCTCAGATAGCGAGACAGGTTATGCCATGACCTCCCCCACCGAACCCATATTTGCCATCGAAGCATCCGCTATTCATAGGCTTCCTCGAGATATTTTCGAGCTCCAAGACAGACGGCTCTTTGGCATGACTACCTCTGAGATCGCCCTTCTTGCGGTCACCACGCCCACAACCTCCTATACATTGGTCCAGCAACATGGTGAATGGCACCTGGATGACCATCCCAATGAGGAGCTGAACCAACAACTCATTGGACTCTTGGTAAGCCGGATAGCGGATCTTCCTGCAGAGATGGCTGTCAGCCGAACACGAGCATCCCTCGGTACTCATGGACTTACTTCGCCCTCTATTGAGGTGGTCGGTATTGATACCAAAGGTCGACGACGTGGATATTTAGCCTTAGGGAAAAGGGAGTCAG
>JAYWMS010000348.1:0-18878 GCA_035873215.1 Nitrospirota bacterium
GGAGGCTACTACCAGACTTGAATTGGACATCATTCGAGTCATTGGTGGTCAACGAACGCTTCATCACGACGCGCCAAGTTGGTCCACTGCAGCAACCACCTTTCAACGCACCGTACGGTTCCCACAACCCATTGCCGTCAACATCTTGTGAAGCTTGGGTCGTCAACGTGCTAAAACCAGTGGCATTCAAATCCTCCACGGAACTCCTTCGCATGTCAGGATCTGACAAAATGTTACCCGACCAAATCCCGGGATTGAATGGCCCAAGGCTCCGGCCAATCCGATCTGGATAGGTCACACCACCAGCCGGTTCTTCATAATAAAAGTCCCAGGCAATTGAAGGATATTGATTATCGACATCCCACATTCCGGCAACACCAGCCCCCATATCCCGTTGCCATTCAGCATTCCAGCGCCAAATGTTGACGGTACCACCGGACTGCCCCATACATTGAAACGGTGGAGCACCAGAGGTTTGTACTGGGAACTGCACCGCCATTTGATCGCGGAAGTCTTGCGGACCAATGACAGTGTTGTTCAAAGTTTGATCCCCCCAGTTCGCCCACACAGCAAAATCTTTGCCATTTGTGGCCATCTTCACCATGATTGTCTTCACAGAGATATTGGGATGCATGGGGGTGGTAATTGTTTGCCCACTCAGAGGGACAACAATCCCAGGAACAGTTTCCCAGACGGGATTTGCTGCATCCATGGGAATCGGACCACTGATCTTGCCCACCGGGATAGAAACCGGTTGGCTGACGGCGAGAGGCACCTGCCCAAGAGTCAACATCACGCCAACAACAAGAGCAGAGAATAAAATGCCGAAAACCAGTCCTTTGTTACGCGTCTGCACTACTCTCATAATGACGCATCCTCCTTTGATGAAAGATTAAAGCTGAATAACAGCGGACTAAAAATAAAAACGAACTTCCCTACACTCCTCCTCGAATCAACAACAAAATATGTCAGGCATTTCCAGCTGGACCCTGACCCTGATTTTCCTTATCTAAATATTCTTGTGCTCCCACCTCATTCATCAGCAAGGACAATTCATTTCCCTTATCCTGAGCCCCACACTCAAAGGATTGACCTTCCGGAGACGCATAAATTGCTGGACGATAGTCGGTCTCTGAATAAGGTTGCGGGCTCACCCGCAAAAGCTCTACATCGAAGGCCACCCATGCCGTCGTAATATCTGCAATGATCTTGTACAAACCGTAGTTGGCCTTTTTATTCAGCATCCCAGAGAAGAGCGGCACCCATCTGCCGATATGTTCTTTGACAAATTTCTTTTCCGCCTCCACGACGGTTTTCACTTTCTCGGGCCCATCATGACACAACGCGTAGGACTCCTTATAAGCTAGAAAATGAAGAAACTCAAGCTCTACGCTTAAATGGTCCAAACGTTCATGAATATCTTGCGCAAGTTGAAGGCCGAACGCAGTGTAAAAACCGGCGATATCACCCATAACATAAGACTGACCAAACACATGGTCATTCCCAAACAGCGTTTCATAAGGTGGACAATCCAACGCAATGACATTACTGAACACTCGACGGTGCTCATCGCGAAGATCTTGAATATCCCAGTTGCTGCCTTCTGATGAAGCCCAGTTTTCCAAATCATTGAAATGGCTGGAGATAGTCTCCAAATGCTCACGCGCTTCTTCCCCAACCACATTTTCGAGAGCCCCAGTCAGGCTTTCCAATGCTGCCCGCCCGTCCTCGACAAATTCCCCACTTTGTAAGTAGTCAAGAAATTCATCGTCTTCAGGATACAGGTAACTCCAGGACAATAAGAGGTAAAGTTTGCTTCGAGATAAAGCACGTTCGACTGAAGGGGAATCTTTATGGGGGGACACCATTTGTTCAGAAATGGCATTCTGCGCGGAACCGTTTGCTCCATTTTTTTGATTGCTTTTCGACTTCGTCGGCATAGACTACCTCTTGCTCCCTCCCGAATATAGTCTTAGCTTACCAAATCACAAGAGCCTTCACGGCCCCATGGGTCAAACCGTAGGGGAGCCGATCATAGGCCAACTTGATTTCGAAGTCAAGGTCTAAATCCGGTTTAAAAACACTAGTAAATTACTGACAATTTCCTCGTTTTTCTTCCCAAGAACCACATCGCCTGATTCCCCGGAATCACCATTAGTCCTATACCTGAACGCGAGACGGCACTACCCGTATGGCCCTTGGGAACGTAACAGTTGCACATATTTGTTCACAGATTCCACAGCCCACACATCGCTGGGTATTCACGTGCAATGCTAACGACGAAAAATCCAGATCAAGGGCTTGCGTCGGGCATTTTGAAACACAAGCATGGCACCCCTGATCAGCCGTGCACAAACGCGATGAAATAACTGCTAGCCCCATGTGGACCGCATGCGTCTCGTCAATCGGCACCAACGCTTCGGTTTCACAGCTTTCGATGCAAGGAAAATCATCGCACAAGAAACACGGGCTTTGATCAGCAAAGATTACGGGCGTTTGGCCTTCCTCATGAATGCGAATGCTGTCATGGGGGCAGGCCTCAATGCAATCTCCACACTTGGTACAACGTTCGAGAAAGAGCAGTTCCTCAACCGCACCTGGAGGGCGCAACCAGTCAGTTCTTATAGGAACCGGAGCCTCATTTTTGGTTTCTGTCGGTGCGTCACGATGCCTGATAAACTCTTGAACCGTCACACCGAGAGACACGGCAGAATGACGAAGGAAACTTCTCCGTCCATACCCCGCCGCTTCATTCTCATCGGTCTTCTTTGAGGATGGGGTCATCTGGTTATATTCGCTTGTGTGTTGGCCGGGAAGGAAATGAGCTGTCCGTTGAACAAGGCATGCCCATAAACATTTACCACCTTAGTGATGTGCACAGGACTTCCACTTTCAGATCTAGACCACACCCGCCGCACGAAGTTTATACACTTCCACACACCGATCACAGGCACTATATTCGACCTCCCATCCCGGATGGTTTTCACGGATAAAGTCCAGAACGTAAGGCTCCACGGACTCCTCCATATCTTCGACCCAGGAATAAGTCGGAAAGCGACACAGGGGACAAGGAAATCCAGGCATCAGCATAGGTTTCGTCGGGACATCTGGAACCTCACTTTCCTCAACCTCAATCGCCCGCTCCATGACACGGATGGTGTCCTGGGCCATCTCGATGAGTTCAGCATGGGTAAAGTAATCGGTCCGCCACAAACCTTCGAACACCGATTCAATATGTGTGGGCGGAATCTTTCGATACCACGTTCGAAACTCGCGCAAACGATATTCGCGACTGAACATGGGCTCTTTCCCGGACTGCGAAATCCGACTATCCACATGCAGGCTCCAGAGAACGCGATACCGATTCGAGATAAGATGTTCTTCACCAGGATTTAATCCGACTTTCGTATCCGGATCATAACCAAAGGCGGGATCCAACATATCAGAGATGTGCGTCAATTCATGGCGCAGATAGCGATTGATAGCAGGATCATAGAAGCGGCGTGGGATCAGCTTTATACCGACACCTCTGAGCCCTTGCTCCTCAAATTTTCTCGCAAGCTTTTCTTCGACGGTTCCCCACTTGCGCAAAATGTCCACGGATTCTTGATCTTCCTTCAATACCCCGCGGACCAACACGATTCCAATCTTTTCTTTCAGATCAGGAAACCCTTCGATGGAATCGCGGAGAATGTCCGCAAAACCCCATTTCCCGAACAGGTATTGATACAGTTTTTTAAATTCTGCCTCACGATCATCCAAAGAAAATTTTTCATAGATGGGATCAGCCACTTCATGAAATTCATTATAATAGGTGGGGTCACCTTCACGTTCCGTTTTCTCAGAAAACGAATCAATGACCTCTTGCAACAATGCTGGCTGAAATCGAATTTCCATGGATCACTCCTTACGAGAGCCCGCGAAGGATTCTTTCCTACGGTGTGGCGATTAATACTGTTCCAATGGGCGTCCCTGCCTGATTTTCTCCTATCTTGACGCCGCGTACAGTCGATCGATAGTATCTCTGACAGGATGCCTTGGGGCATTATAGTCACCCCATTTTTTCGTTGGCAAGAACGCTCTCAAGCCGTTCACATTCCTGAAAGGAAGTACCCGAATATGGACCAGTCCAATCTATCCTCTTTGCAAATAGACCCAACCATCGCACCCCTTCAGGAACCGAAACCAGCCCTTCCGCCGATTGACTCGTTGGAATATTGGAAAGCCGGAGCTGAAGAAGTAAAAACCTTTTACGGGCATACACAAGGTGTCTGGAGTGTAAGTTTTTCTCCGGACGGTCTCACGCTGGCTAGTGGAGGGGCCGATCGATACCTGCGAACTTGGGAGATTGAAACAGGACGGTTAATGCGTTCCCTTCGAGGACACACTCATGACATACGACAAGTCGAGTATAGCCAGGATGGGACGATGCTGGCGTCTGCCAGTGAAGATCGCACCATTCGCCTTTGGAATCCGCAAACCGGTGAAACCACACGATTGCTATTCACGCGATATGACATGGCCGTAACCAGCATTAGTTTTTCACCAGACGGACTCATGTTGGCTCGTGCAGGACAAAATAAAGACATTAAAATTTGGGAAGTCACGACGGGAACGGAATTGATGACCCTCTTGGGCAAGGATCAATTTGATTTAAATTGGACCGTGTGCGTCGCATTCGCACCAAACGGTATCCACCTAGTCGGTGGGAGCGACATCGGGAAATTGAAACTCTTTGAAGTGCTTCCCTCCGGGGAAGAAATTGGCGTACATGTCGGCCATTGGCGAGACGAGGAGGACGATGAAGAAACGGAACACCGAGGCTTTTTTGTCGATGATTTTGGCGGATTCCAACGGCCCATGGAATATTGGATCGGCGCCCTCACCTTTACGCCTGATTCCAAGACGCTCATCACAGGAAGCCGCGACAACACGATCAAGTATTTCTCGATGCCTGAACTGAAGGAATTTCGTTCGATCAAAGGGCATTCGGAATGGGTTCGGGGATTGCTCATCTCCCAAGATGGTAAATTGCTTGTCAGCTGCAGTGACGACCACACCATCAAGATGTGGAATATCGAAACAGGGCGTCAGGTGCGTGAGATCAAGAGCCACAACGGTCCTGTGAGGGGAGTAGCGCTTTCCGCAGATGGTCGGTTCATGGCCAGTGCCTCGATGGACCGAACGATTAAGTTGTGGAAGGGCGGCGACGGCTCAGACGAGTAGAGGCGTTATCGGTTCTCCCTAATCAGCAATGCAAAAAGTGATTCAGATTTTTGCGTCTCAGGTCACGGACATCTTACTCAGTCTCATCACCCTCGACAGGGGTAGAAATTCCATAGCGCTTACATTTTTCCCACAAGGCCTTTCGAGAAAGGCCGAGCGACTTGGAAGACATCGTTCGGCTCCACCCTTCTTTGTTCAAGACTTCTAGAATAAAATCCCGTTCAAACCGCTCTCGAGCTTCTGCCAATGAACAGCTCACCGGGGTTACCCCTTTCATGCTGGATAAGCCTTCTTGGCAAAATCCGCACCCACTTTGAATCGTGCCCCCTCGAAAGGGGCAACTCGAATGACCGCAAAGATCCCAAACTTGGATCATGTCTCGGTTTTGAGCTAATGCGACAGCTCGCTCAATGGCATTTTCCAGCTCTCGGACATTTCCCGGGAATGAATAGCTCTGCATCACCTCCCTGGCTTCTCGTGAAAATCCTTGAATGCTGTGACGTAAGCGAGCCGCGCGCGACTCCAGCAAATGTTCTGCCAGAACCAGAATATCCTCTCGTCGCTCACGGAGCGGCGGCAAATGGACTTGCAACACATTCAACCGATAATACAGGTCATCGCGGAACCGCCCTTCGGCAACTTCTCGCTGCAAATCTTTTTGCGTGGCACAAACCAATCGTACATCCGTGCCAATTGTCTCACTTCCTCCAACTCGTTCGAATTGACGTTCCTGGAGTACACGCAACAGTTTCACTTGCACCACGGGGGAAATCTCTCCGATTTCGTCCAAAAACAACGTCCCCTTGTGAGCCAACTCAAAGCGTCCACGCCGCTGTTTCAATGCACCGGTAAATGACCCTTTTTCGTGCCCGAATAATTCAGCCTCCAAAAGGGTTTCGGGCAAGGCAGCGCAACTCACCTTGATCAACGCCTGATCACGCCTTGGGCTATTGCGATGTATCGCATTGGCGATGATTTCTTTTCCCGTCCCACTTTCCCCCATGATCAACACAGTCGCGTCGGTTGTGGACACTAATTTCACTTTCTCCAGAAGCCTTCGCATATGCTCATTTTTTCCCACAATCCCTTCAAAACTAAATTTGCCCGCCAATTCCTGCCTCAAGGCCTGATTCTCTTCACGCAGAGCCACAACCTTCGTCGCACGGTCCACCGTCAATAACAATTCATCCATTGAGAAGGGTTTCGTAATATAATCATGCGCCCCCAACTTCATAGCCTGAACTGCAGTGTCGACCGATCCATGTGCGGTAATGACAAGGACTTCCGAATTCGGGGCATGATCCTGACAGGCCTGAACCACTTGCAACCCATCACGACCCGGCATGCGCAAGTCGGTGATGACCAGGTCGAAATGCCCGCTTTGTACCTTAGCAATCCCTTCATCCCCAGTGGCAGCTTGGTCCACCTCATACCCGTCAGCCTTGAGCGCATCGAGCATCGATAGCCGCATCAAGGGCTCATCATCAATAATTAAAATTCGGCGCGTACTCATAGGGCTATTGAACCCCTCCACTATTTCTCGTTAGCAGTTTTGACCTGAGACATACCCAGAAAAAATAGAAGAGGCAGGGACTGTTCAAAAAGGCCGTCCAGCAAGGCCGCAGGGGCTTTGGCGCCCGGAGCGTACAAAAGTACGTGAGGGCGAACGGCGCGAAGAGCGCCAAGTATGTGAGCGCGAAGCTCGACAAAGGCCCGAGAACGCCGCTGGTGGACTTTTTCAACAGTCCCTCATGACACCTTAGCCACCGCAGCCCGCGTGACGCTAATGGGAAGTTTGACGGTAAACACCGTCCCAGCGCCTTCTTCACTCTCGACTGACAATTGGCCATCATGGCGCTCCACAATCCCTAAACTGACGGATAACCCTAAGCCTGTCCCTTCACCAATCCGCTTAGTCGTAAAGAACGGATCAAAAATGTGCGGCCTCACTTCTGCAGAAATGCCTGAACCCGTGTCGGCCACTTCAATTTCACACAAGTTGCCGATGCGTACCGTACGAAGAGTAATAGTGCCTCCCGCTTGGGTGGCCTGCACCGCATTGAGGATCAAGTTGGTCAAGACTTGTTCAATCATTTGTGGATCGACGTAGAGCGAAGGCATGTCCGACTCATACGACTGCTCCAATAACAACCCTTTTTCCGTGATCGCATGCTGTGTGAGCACCAACACCCGCTCAACCAACGTTTTCATATCACTCATCACAAATTCAGGTTCATGTTGTTGGGAAAAGTCCAAGAGCTGGCGTACGATCTTTTGCGCTCGACGCAAACCATCCTCCATAAACGTCAAGTATTCTTCCTGTCGTTCTGGAGTCAGCGTGCCTTTTCGAATGTTATAAAGGCAATTCAGGAGCCCGCCCAAGGGGTTGTTGATCTCATGCGCAACACCGGCCGCCAACTTCCCAACGGAGGCTAAGCGTTCGGTATTGCGAAATTGTTGCTCCATCGTTTTGCGATCCGTGATATCCCGCGCAATTCCTAGAACCCCAACCACGGTCTGTTGCTCATCGAGTAACGGCGACACGCTCACCATCACGGACCGCAAATCCCCGGATTGGCTGATGACCTCGACTTCATATTCTTGCTTCACTTGCATGTTCAAAATGTCTTTTAAGTGACGGCCCCGATGCCGTTTCGACAACAAGGTCAAGAATGGACGGCCCAATAAGGACTCCTTCCCATAGCCCCAAATATCGACCTTACTATTTACGTAGGTAAAGCGTTGCTCTTGATCCAGTGTATAAATCACATCATTGGCATTTTCCAAAAGACTCTCGAGGTACTGTTTGGTTTGCTGAATTTCTAATGTACGCTCCTGGACTTTTTCTTCAAGTTCTGAACTGTATCGTTGCAATTGTCTGGCTAATTCCTTCTGTTCCGTGATATCGCGCAGTTGAATCATGACTAAACATGCCTGATCCTGCTCGACCCGGATCAAATCCATTTCGACCGGCCTTGTCCGTTGCTCCGCATCCAGAACCTCAATCTCCGTGGCTGGAACCTTCTCCTTGCCGGACACGACAGTGTGCAACAATCGATGCGTAATTGCTCGGAACGTTTCGGGCACAAGCGACAGAAAGGAGGACCCAATGAGATCGCCTTGCGAATACCCAAGCACTTCCTGTTCTCGTTCATTGACAGCCGTAACTTGGCCCTCCCTATCAACCATGACAATGGAATCCGCTGCTCTGTTAAATAACACCCGATATCGCTTTTCAGATTGTGACAACTGCTGGGTTTGCGCCGCGACATCCTGCTCAAGCTGGGTCGTGTAACGCTCGACTTTCTGCTCCAGAATTTTCCGTTCCGTCACATCGCGAACGAAGGCACGGGTATAGATCAATTCTCCAGACTCGGAATCCAGCAGTGCAGTGGAATGAATCTCCACGTCAATCCTCGTCCCATCCCGCGTCATAAACACGTTCTCCATCATACTGTGCCGCTCGCTGGGCAACCGTTGGAAATAGTCGAGAGCCATGGCCTTTTTGTCGGCCGGAATGATATCCCACAAATGCATCGTGAGCATTTCCTCCAGTGAGTACCCAAGTTTTTCAAGTTCGGTCTTATTCACAAGAACAAACCGGCCATCTTTATCAATCTGATGAATCATCTCCGGGGAATTTTCGATCAAGTCCCGATAGCGTTCCTCCAAATGACGGATTTCTCCCATCTGATCATTCAACTGGGCGAAGGATTGCTTTAAATTGGACGCCATCTTATTAAAGGCATTGGCTAGCCCCTCGATCTCATCACCCGTCGGCAGCACGATATGATGATCTAAATTACCGCTCCCGATGCGTTGCACCCCATCATGGAGCGTCTGGATTGGGCTCACAATACGGCGTGCTACCACGATGCCTACCAGCCAGAGGACAGCAAACACCAAGACACCATACGCCGCCACCTTCACCAATAACTGATTGAGCGGAGCAAAAGTTTCCTCGGGATCCTGACGAACAAAGGTCACCCAGGGCCGCCCACCAAAACTTTCCGGGGCAAGCGAATCCTGAAACCGTAGATGCGAAAACCCAACGATTGAATCACGTGCCCC
Organism: Nitrospirota bacterium; assembly: GCA_035873215.1. Taxonomy (GTDB): domain Bacteria; phylum Nitrospirota; class Nitrospiria; order Nitrospirales; family UBA8639; genus JAYWMS01. The sequence goes on from JAYWMS010000348.1 coordinate 9,298, forward strand.
ATGAGAATCTTGATCCGCCTGAACCCAGCCAGAAGACGAGAGGGCGATGGCTTCCATCATGGCGGGGAGAACTGCATGTTGCTCAAGAGAAAACACAGGACAGATGAGTGGATTTCCATCCACCCCCATTAACATGACATGGCCGGTAATTCCGACGGTGACTTCAGATATGGATTGAAAGAGTGAATCTCGGCGCAGGAGGATGCTAATGGTCCCTATCGCCCTGTCCAGATCTTGAGTAAATATTGGGACTGCCACAGTCAGCACATGTGTACCAAAAGACGGCTCAAATGACAGGTCGCTGACATAGATCTGACCCGATCCACCATGAAAAGCCGCTTTCCACCAAGTGCTACCCCCGTGAAAAAATTGCACTTGCGGAAGAGAACTCAGCACCAACGCGCCTTGATTATCCGTGACGAGAATTCCCAGATAATCCGACTTGCGAACCGCATGCCAATCGATCAGATAGTTAGTCGCAATTCGATTGACGAAGACCGGAAATTCATCAGGGTTTTGTCGTTGACGCCAACGCTCGCGCCATTCTTCGATGAATGATTTGATTTTTTCAGGTTCACGTCCCTCGTAACTTCGATTGGCATCCGTGACCGCCGAACGAATGAACGGAATGGTGGCTAATTGTTGTGCTTCATTAATACCACGCGTGATCTGCGTTTCAATCTTGCGTGCCACTTCCACCGCAATACCTTTAAAATTGGAACCAACGGTTTCTCGGAGCGCGCGCCGTTCTTCAACATAGGTGATAAAAAGGGAAAGGAGAAGTGGCAGCAATCCAACCAAGACCATACCTAAAATAGTCTTGCGTTGAAGACTGTGTGACCACATCCATCGTTTCATGATTGGACAACTACCTAAGGATGGGAAAAGCACGAAATGGCTAACTATTAGCGGAAATTCTTTCAAGAGCGCGCAATCCCTGTCAAGGATTGGCAATCATTTATGGGGCTGTTGACGCATGAGGAACCTAGCAGTAAAGACTAATTTGAACGATTTATGAATTATTCAAAAGGCCCTTTATGGACCGGACTTATCGACCGCGACTTAACAGCTTCCCCTCTCCACCAGGCCAAAGTAGGAGTAAGGGACTCGCCACAAAGATGGACGAATACGTACCGATGAGGACACCCAGCAGCAAGGCCAAGGAAAAATCGTGGAGAACCTCCCCTCCAAACAACGTTAAGGGAACAAGCACTAGCACAACCGTCAACGTCGTCACCAAGGTGCGACTCAGGACCTGATTGATGCCATTGTTAATGATCGTCGCAATCGAATCACGTCGTCGGGTTTTCAGATTTTCCCGAATGCGGTCAAACACAACCACGGTATCCGTGAGAGAATAGCCTGCCAAGGTCAGCAGAGCAGTGACGACCAATAACGAAATCTCCTTATCAAGCAGGAAGTATATGCCCAACACAGCCAATACGTCATGAAATGTCGCAATGGCGGCAGCGACTCCAAACCGGAGTTCGAATCGTGAGGCAATATAGATAATGATCCCGATTAACGAAATGGTGATAGCCAACATCGCGTCCTGTTGCAGTCGTTTGCCGATCGTCGGCCCGATGGCCGTGCTGGAATCGACGACAAAATGATTATCGGGGAACTCTTTTGCAAACAGATCAACAATCCGGTTGGCGATGTTTCGTTCAATAGTCCCTTCCGTCTTCACGCGAATCAGCAACTTGTTATCCTGAGTAAACTCCTGAAGTTCTGCTTCTTGAATTCCGTGGGCGATCAGCACCTGGCGGGATTCCTCGATTCCGATCGGTTTATCAAATTTCAATTGCACCGCCGTCCCGCCGGCGAAATCAATTCCCAGATTGGCCGCTCCTCGTCCGATTTGTACTGAGGCGATCAATCCAAGGATCACAAGAAACCCGGAGACGAACAGCGCGAGTTGCCGCTTGCCCATGAAATCAATATTGGTTTTCCCGATAATTTCAAGCATAGTGCTCCTCGAAAGATATTAGATACTTAAATGCTCCATTTTGCGCCGATTCATGAGATCAAATACCACTTTGGTGCCAACCAATGCCGTAAACAAATTGATCCCAATTCCCAAACACAACGTAACCGCAAACCCTTTAATGGGACCCGTTCCAAACACGAAAAGCGCTAGTCCTGTGATTAAGGTCGTGACATGAGAATCCACGATGGTGAGGAGAGCCTTCTCATAGCCGGCATCGACCGCTAATCGAACCGGACGACCCTGTCGCAGTTCTTCTCGTATCCGTTCAAAAATTAAAATATTGGAATCAACACCCATCCCGATGGTCAAAATGATCCCGGCGATACCGGGCAGCGTGAGCGTGGCATTGAGTCCAGACAGCGCTCCTAATAAACAAATAAGGTTTAAGCCTAACGCGAAATCAGCAATGACACCGGAAAGCCGGTAATACAACACCATAAACACCAACACGATGACGCCGGAGATAAGTGTGGTCTTTACACCCTTATCGATTGAATCTTGACCTAACGATGGCCCCACGGTCAGATCCTGCAAAGTCTTCATCGGCGCCGGTAACGCGCCAGCGCGCAGAACAATCGCCAGATCGTTGGCTTCATTAGTGGTAAAATTACCGGTAATCTGTGCCCGCCCCCCTCGGATGCGGTCTTGAATTCGAGGAGCGGAATAGATGGTTCCATCCAAGACAATGGCCATAAACTTGCCGATATTCGCGGCGGTAATGCGATCAAACTCCCGAGCACCCTTGCTATCAAAGGTGACCCCAACATACGGCTCATTGTAATCGCCGATCGAAACCCGAGCATCCTGCAACACATCACCGGACAATTCCGGTGTCTTCTTCACTAACCGAGGACGACTGAAGATGGAGGGCCCTTGATCTTCCGCGATGGGTTCAAACAAAATCTCCGTGCCTTCCGGAAGTCTGCTTTCAAACTCTTTGACGATCTCGGATTGGCGCACTTTTTCAACCTGAACCGGCAAATTCAGTTTCGGTTCATTGACGTCATCCACCATTTTAAATTCAAGCATGGCCGTATCTTGGATCAAAGCCTTGGCGCGACGGGGATCCTTTACCCCAGGCAATTGGATCACGATCTGATTACGACCCTGTCGTTGAATCAACGGCTCTGTCACCCCGAATTGATCGATGCGATTGCGAATCGTTTCCAACGCTTGGTTGATGGCCGAAGTCTTAATGCGACCGACCTCTGAATCTAATAACTGAAAGACAATGGTCGTGCCGTCTTTGGACACTTGAGAAAATGCTGGAAAGGCATCCAGAATGAGTGAACTCGCCTCATCCGCCGTACCTTCGTCGGACAAAATCAGTTCGGCCTTTATACCTTCCTGACGTTCAATTTTTTCAAATGCGATGGCCTTTTCGGTGAGCAAATCCCGCATGGCTTTTACCGAACGGTCCACGGCAATTTCCACGGCTCGGTCCTCTTCCACCTCCAGCACCATGTGAATTCCCCCTTGAAGATCCAACCCCAAGGTCACACCGCGTCCGGGAATCAGAGACTGTATCCCTTCAGGTAATTGCTGGAAGAGGGCAGGCCATGATGGAAGGGCAAGATAGCAGGATACCACCGCCAACAACATCACCATTAACAGCCGAGTTCGAACTTTTTTCATACAGATACATTCTCCAACCTAAGAGCCTGTCCGAGATTAGATTGATCTACTGCGGTTGCCCCGGATTTGGCCAGATTTTCAGATTCTTTTCGTTAAAAAGTCACCACTATTCGCCTTACACGATCAAAAAACCTGTCTCAAACCGAAACAGCCTCGAGACGGAAATTAATCTCGGGCAGGCTCCTAGGATTCTTCCGTTTTTCGCAATCGCGCAATATTTTCACGTTGAATGATAACTTTTGTATTGTCCGCAATTTGGACGGTGGCCGTTTCTTTTCCCAGATTTGTTATCGTACCCCAAATTCCTGACGAGGTCACGACCTTATCACCTTTTTTCAGCGCCGCGAGTAATTCCTTTTGTTCTTTCTGGCGCTGTTGCTGTGGCCGGATCAAGAGGAAATAAAAAATCACAAAGATCAAAAGAAAGGGAACTAGGGATAATAAGGTGGCTGATCCTTCCTGGTCGCCACCACCTTGGGCCCATGCGACTGAAGCTAATGACATCATCATGCAGTACCTTGCTCCTTATTTGAAATCACCGACGATCCGGAAATCCCGACGGCTTCGGCATAGGATTGACTGCGGGGACAGTCCATTCGTTGTTCGTAAAATTCCTCTCGAAACGAAAGCAATTGATCTTCTTCAATCGCCCTCCGCAATTTCGTCATGAGCGTCCGGTAATACCAGAGGTTATGCAACGTATTCAGTCTCAGGCCCAGCATTTCATTCGAGATGAATAGATGACGAAGATAGGCTCGCGAATACCGCTGACAGACCGGACAGGGACATTGAGTATCGATAGGCGATTCATCCCGAGCATACCGAGCCTGTTTAATCAACACCCGACCGGTGGTCGTAAACAACCAACCCGTTCGACCATGTCGTGATGGAATCACGCAATCAAATACATCAACTCCTCGCATCACGCCTTCGACTAAATCCTCCGGCAACCCAACGCCCATTAAATATCGTGGACGGTGTGCTGGCAATTCTTTTACCGACACCTCAATCATCGCAAACATCGCTGGCTTATCTTCCCCCAACGAGAGCCCACCCAAAGCATACCCATCAAAACCAAGATCGACAATCTCCTGTGCCGACTGCCGACGCAGATCCGCATGCAACGCTCCCTGCACAATCCCAAACAACGCTTGAGAGCGGCGCTCGGCAGCAGACTTGCACCGGCGTGCCCATTGGGTGGTCCGACGCATAGCCTTATTCGCTTCATCAAACGTACAGGGATGAGGAGGACATTCATCCAACACCATCATAATATCAGCCCCCATGGCCATTTGAATCTCCATGCACCGCTCAGGAGTAAACTGATGAAGAGAGCCATCAAGATGTGACTTGAAGGTGACGCCATCATCCGTGATCTTGCGAAGATCCGACAAGCTGACCAGTTGAAATCCGCCACTATCCGTTAAGATAGCGCCAGGCCACCCCGTAAACTGATGTAAGCCGCCCATATTGGCGATCAGTTCATGCCCCGGACGCAGGTACAAATGGTACGCATTGTTCAACATGAGGCCAAAACCGCAGGCCTGGAGATCATCAGGCCCGATGCCTTTGATAGGCCCCAGCGTACCAACCGGCATGAACGCGGGAGTCTGGATTATTCCATGAGACGTAGTCAGTGTTCCCGCTCGTCCTTCACAACCCACATCTTTGTGATTCACGGAAAAATCAATCATATCTCACACGTTGGCACAAATATCAGATGATCTAATTGATGATCCATCAATCTTACATTTTATCAGGAGAGGAAATTCCGAGAAGGTCCAATCCATTTTTCAAAACTGTTTGGACCTGTCGAAGGAGCACCAGTCGTGCATGCGTGAGTTCCATGGTCAATTTCTCTTGAACCGGTTCCGAATCGTCTTGATCTAATCCAGCCAAGCTGCCATCGGGCTCTGTTGCTCCCCCTTCACGTGGCGGCAACACCCGATGTTTGTAATAGAACACATGCAGTAAACTCGCCAATTCTTGCAGGTAAAAGGTAATACGATGAGGTTCTAACGCACGCGCTGCGGCCTCAATCATACCTGGGAAGTATGACAGATGTTTCATGAGCCGTATTTCCTCTGGATGCACCAACCCGGAAAGATCGGTTTTGGCAACACTTGAGACCGATATGCCGCGCGCTTCGGCCACACGAAACAAGCTTGCCAGCCTGGCATGCGCATACTGGACATAATACACGGGATTTTCTGCTGACTGTTTTTTGGCCAATTCGAGATCGAATTCGAGGTGGGTGTCGGATCGGCGCATCAGAAAAAAAAACTTGGCCGCGTCCGATCCCACTTCTTCCTGCACTTCCTGCAGGGTCACGAATTCTCCAGCTCGTTTGGACATCTCAACCTTTTTCCCTCCTCGCAAGAGACTCACCATTTGAACCAACACCACCGTGAGTCGATCCTTAGGGAACCCAAATGCTTGAATGGCACCTTCCATGCGAGGGATATACCCGTGATGGTCCGCGCCCCAAATATTGATCAATCGATCAAAGCCTCGCTGCAGCTTGTCATAATGATAGGCGATATCAGACGCCAAATAGGTATAGTCTCCATCCTGTTTGGCTACAACCCGATCTTTATTATCCTGGAATCGAGATGAGCGAAACCACCAGGCCCCGTCTTCATGAAAGACAAGATCTCGACTTTTTAAATCATCCAACGCTTGCTCAATTTTCTGAGACGAGAACAATGAAGCTTCACTAAACCAGGTCTCAAACTCTACACCAAAAGCCTTAAGATCTTCCTGAATGGCATGCAGTAGGATTTCATACGCCAACCTTCCACATTCCGCCTCAGCTTCTTCATGGTCTTGCTCCAGCACAGCAGTTCCAATTTTTTCGGAAATGGAGGCAGCAAGATTCTTAATGTATTCCCCCTGATATCCGTCCTCGGGAAATGTACTATCTTGGCCATGCAGTTGGCGATAACGGGCGTATACCGAAGAAGCCAACAGCTTCATTTGCCGACCCGCATCATTAATATAGTACTCTCGCTCCACTACATACCCGGCTGCCTGCAAGAGTCGTGAGAGGGCGTCACCCAACGCAGCCCCCCGACCATGCCCCATATGCAAAGGTCCTGTCGGATTGGCACTGACATACTCGACCAACACCCGCTGTCCATCGCCCATCGGGGTATGACCATATGTCGTGCCTAATTCCTGAATATCCCGAAGAACCGCAAGCCAACAATCCGAACGTAGCTTAAAATTCAAAAATCCAGGCGGAGCAACATTCACCTGTTCAATATAATCACAGGAATCTCGAATTTCTTGAGCCAGAAGATCTGCGATTTCTTTGGGAGGTCGTTTCGCACGCTTCGCGATTGACATCGCAGCAGTGGTCGATAGATCGCCCCATTCTTCATGCTTGGGGAACTCCAACGAAGGAATGGGAAAGGAATCAACGTCAAGCAACCCCTTCTCTTTTACATGATCAAAGGCCTCGGTGATTGATGCCTTGACGCGCTCCTGAACAATTCCTTCCGGCACAAAAGTTCTCTATCCTCGCAATAAATCAGCGTTTTTCACCCAATGGGCTCGGAATTTAACACAGGGCCTAAACTCATAGCAAGAAAGAACACCTAGTGATCACCCGTTGTCACTGAAGCATCTAGTGTGAACACATTGGTCTGAATGTGTTCACGCATTTGCCATATTTACTACCAACAGACCACGACTCCAATCGATCTTCCGCCACCTGAATGGACCGGTGAAAAAGTCCGCCAGGGGCGTTCTCGGCCCGTTGTCATGCTCACGTACTCCGAGTACGCTCCGCGCACCAACAAGCCTGCGGCCTTGCCCGTGGAAAAGTGCGTCTTGGCGCCCTTGGGTTAGGGCGGGTGAAATAACGGGCCGTTTTGAACAGGCCCACTGCTTGTGATGATTCATAAAAGTATGTAAATGGGACCAGGCCCCTGGAAATTTTAAATTATTCAACAGTCCCTGAATTCCCCCTCCATCATTGGCTAAGAAGCTTCGTCGCCATCTCGAGATCTGCGGGCGTATTGAGATTCATAAAGGATAGAAGGTTTCCATCGACATCCATCAATTCAGATTCCGGGATAACATTGATCGCCAGATTCCGATCCTCAAGAATATGCTGCAGTTTTAAGTCTTTCCCCTTTATCATTTCTTTCAATCCCGGCAAGCACGTTTTCCTATAGAACCCGTGAAGAGGTTGCACGCCTTGCATAAGTTTGGCCACAGTAATATCAAAACCCTTAGTTCGCGACGCCATGGAGGCAATCAATTCGGCATGTAAGAAAGGCATATCGCATGCGACAACAAAAACTGTATCACGTTCGGCATAAGTTAGACCCGTGTAGAGTCCGCCAGCGGTGGCACAGTCTGGAATTAGATCTATGACAACCTTGCTGTGTCGCGGATTGAAATCAGAGTCATCTTCTGCAAGCACGACCAGAACTTCAGAAAAGATGCTCTCCAAGGCTGCGAAACTTCTCGCAAATAGCGTTTGGCCCTTCAATAAGATACGGCGCTTGTCGGTGCCCATTCTGCGGCTCTTTCCCCCCGCAAGGAGCACACCCGTAATCCCCTCAATCTTCAAGTAGCCCTCCAAACAAGAAGAGGGGGTGAGTTTGACACTCACCCCCTCTTGCTTTTTTATCTATGAGACGCTCTCTGGAAAACCAACGTCGTTAGCGATTACAGATTATTTTTTTCTTTTCGTCGATTGGTGCGCCGAGCCAAAATCCAGCCCTCAATGCCCACCATACCGATAGCCATCACTGTTGGATAGATATAGACGGTGTTGGAAACGGGAGGGTCCATCTTAAGGTAGTAGAAGGCTGAAACGGCCATCTTTCTTCCAACATCGCCATTGTGGCCATCCCAACCAAAGAACACCATCGGGATGTATTTACCCGTTTCCAAATATGAGACTTCATCATAGGGACTCTTAATCGGACGCTTGACAATAACCGTCCAAAGACCATTCTTCCACTCTGCTTTGACGAGTTCAGTCTCTTCGGCAAAGTCTAACTCCGTGAATTCTTGATCCCAACCGGTGCCTTCGTACACAGCCAAAGTCCCATCAGCCGTCCACTTCGTAATATCGACAGGAAATAACTCATCACCCCATAAATATCGGGGTTTTCTCGGTGCCGGTAATTCCTACCACTTCACCGGGAATTGGAAGGCAATACCATCGTTGTATACCGCATACTTGTTTTGTTGACCAGCGATTGATTCTGGGTGAAACTGGGCATCCTCAAAGGATGTGCCAATGGGCCCTTGTTCTTCCACACCGTACTCCTCCAAGTTGACTTCGGTCGGGTCCCAATCAACGTCCTCCTCTTGAATGCTCTTCGTACGATCATTCCACTTGAACATAAAGGTGATATGGGTCTCATTGAAGAGGGTTTGAACCCACATATCGTCGAGTCGATTCACAAAGTTTCTGGGCTTATGGGTGATCTGTCCACCCATCGCAATCCATCGACGGGGGGTCTTTTCCCAATTTTCATCGTGTTCATCTTTTGGCAGCTCGCCCTCGACAAAGAACGAAGGAATAACGAAAGTACTCTTGGGTTTATCCGTCAATGGGTCAATTCCCAAATCTTCCCCATCAAATAATGCTTGCGCTATTTCATCCGTGACATTACCGCCAGCAATGTCTACTTCTAGGTGTCTTTCACAGAGTGAACCGACATAGTTGGCGATATTCCAGCGTTCCTCCACAGAAGTATTATCCGCAAACGATGGCATAGGGGTGCCATTGAGACCCGTTGAAAAAGTTCTGAAGATATTGTTCACGTTGTAGGCATCTTGACGAGTTCCACGGAAATTCCAGCATTTATGCCAATCAGCCGGTTGGATAGGAAATCCCCAGTCATCCTTCACATTAAATGCATTCCCATCCCCACGTCCTTCCATGCCATGACATTCCACACATTTTTTTTCTTGAACCAATTCGGACCCA
>JAYWMS010000385.1:0-6358 GCA_035873215.1 Nitrospirota bacterium
ATTCAGCAGTTTGAACTTCGGTGGTGAGTGGAGTTGAAAATTTTGGTTTTCTGACAAACACAACTTTGGAAATTGTCCCGACGAGGAGAATCCGGCCGGCAAGATATTGTGCAAACGGTCCCACGCTATTCAGCGCGATATAGTCCAGTTTGCTTAAGATTCCTAGGCGATCCGGAATCAGTCGGTTGACGATAAAGTCAAAAAAACGAAAAGACGGTCTGTCGGCAAAGATCGAGAGGATCTGTTTCAAGTTGCGTTCATCGAGTTTGCGTTCGTCTTGAGTGATGTACGGTTTCTGTTTGCCATAAATAAAACCCTTCATAAGCGGATAAAGATACCGTTCCACTAACGCACTCTGTCGAATTCTATCTGGCAGTGAGTGCGTGTAGATTTCATTGATAACAACACATGCTCCTGCCTTGGCTACTCGGGATATTTCCGACAGCGCTTTGCCTACCTCTACATGATGCAAAATATCCCTAACAACAATGCAGTCAAAAAAGTCAGATGGGTAAGTTAACTGTTCCGCTGCCATCTCGGTAAAGGTGATCTGTAGTTGTTCTCGAGCCGCAACCTCTCTTGCAATTTCCAGCACGTCCGGGCTGAGATCAAACGCATGGACCTCTGCCCCTAATTTTGCCAACAGTAAGGCGTCATCACCCAGTCCACACCCCACAACAAGGGTCCGTTTCCCTGCAAGATCCATTTGCAGCAGTGTCGTAAACATGGCCCAATGCTGGTTCCACCACCGACGACCTGAATCGTGAATGATGTCCCAGGAGAAGTGCTCATGGCGGTGCCGATGCTGATGGGCATGTTCCCTGTGGTATTCTATCTCTCGCTTTTGGCGCTCAGTCAATTTTTCGGGTTTGCTCATAGCCGGTCGTGTTTCTATGGATCGTCATCGCTTACTTTGGGCCTATTGATACATGTAAATGCTGCCATACTTTTTGCAAAAAGGATAGGGTGTCCAGCAATTATTTTGATCCTGCAGCGTACTAAATTCAAGTATTTGCGGCGGTTTATTGGGTTACAAGTCAGCTGGCCAGGTATGAGGTCCAAACCATAAACTGAGTTGCCCTGATTAATCGGTCCCAGTAGACTGGAATCTTATGGAACTGAGAGATATCAAACGCGTGAGTTCGAGACTGTCTTTGAACCCAATTCCCTCGTTGGGCCTCTACATTCATGTGCCTTTTTGTCGAGTTCGGTGTCCGTTTTGCCCATTCTACGTGGAGATTCATCGGCAACAGCAGGCTCGATCATTTCTAGACTCCCTAAAGCGTGAGCTCTGTGTCTATTCAGAAATGACAGGATTCCATGAAGTGCCTTTGGCAACCGTTTATCTGGGGGGTGGAACTCCGACAACCTTAACGACGGCTGAGCTTCGCGAGTTATTGGCATGGATACAGGAGGGGTTTTCTCTTACTCCTGATGTCGAAGTATCTATTGAAGTCCACCCTGGAACGGTGACTGAAAATACGCTGAAAGAACTTCGCACTGCGGGCTTTAATAGATTGAGCTTGGGTATTCAATCCTTTGATGGTCAAGAGTTGAATCGCTTGGGGGGGAGGATTCTAAATCAGGGACCTCACGCCACAGTAACCCAGGCGCGTAGCGCAGGATTTCAAAATATTAGTCTTGATCTTATGTATGGATTTCCTGGACACACGCTTGATGCTTGGCAATATTCGCTTGATAAGGCTATTGCCTTATCTCCTGAGCATCTTTCGTGTTATGCCTTTACGGTCGAGGAGGGTACTTATTTTTACGATGAGGTAACCAAGGGCCATGTCCCCATGCCTGAAGACGGATTCCAATTACTCTTGGAGGAAGAAGCGATCACACGATTGTCCGAATTCGGCTATGAGCGATATGAGGTCTCCAATTTTAGCCAGGTAGGATACGAGTGCCGACATAATACGCGGTATTGGCAGGGAAAAGCGTACCTTGGGGTTGGGCCGAGCGCGCAATCCTATGTTGACGGAGTCCGCTTCGGGAACACTCCTAACCTTAACGTATATAATCAATGCCTTGAGGAAACTCAGCTGCCCCTCGAGGGATGGGATGATGTCCCTGTTTGTCGTGCCGATCGCGAGAATATTGTGTTCGGGTTGCGAATGTTGAATGGGGTGGTGTTAAACAACCTTTCCGAGATATTGCAAACGGATGAAGAATGGAACCGGAGTATTCAGTCCATGCAGGAAAAAGGGTTGTTGAAAATTGAGGATGGGCACTTGAGATTGACGACATCGGGAATTCAGCACGCTGATACCGTAGCTGTGGCCTTACTCTGACCCTCAGTCTGTCTTATTTCGGCTGTTTGGCGTTTGGTAAATCCTGTCTTTCCATCTCTTCGCACATGTCATCTAGCCATTTTCCCGCACATTCTAGGACTTCTCTCACCTGTGGCTCTGGATACCGCGTTTGCTTCATCGACCATTGGCAAATGTACTCGAATAATGCATGGCGGTCATATGAGTGAGTGGTTGTTGAAGCTAAGGCCGACAGCTCGTTCATACCCGTTTGCACAATGTGGGAAACAATGTCACGAGCATACGATGTGCGTGCGGTGACATATTGAATAATGCGCTGAATTTCTTGAGCATTCAACATGCTAGAAGGTTTTTACATTTTAGATCAACGGGTCCTGCCGAAAGTCGCAACGTTGTCTCATTGAAGCAAGGTGAAGGTATTACCATACAGTGCATCTCACATTTTTTCATATTCCATATGCCTCGAACAGCCTGCCTAAAAAATGTGCAGTTTGCTCACTCTACTCTGTGGCTCTAGCTTGGGACCGGTTATTCACATAGTTATCCACATCTGGCTCACAGAATTTGTGGACAGCGAGACTGAAAATTTTCAATTGGTTTCATTTTATTGAAAAATCAAGTTATTCTTGATGTGATGTTGTAAAACACCTGGTTTTACCAGTGTTCTAGAGCATTGTGTTTCTAAAAGATGCGACTGGAAAGTGTATAAAGGGTAATATCTTCGAAAGGCTTGAATTGACGAGTTGCTAAGAACAGATAACATATTATCCACAGTCAGGGCAGGGGGTTGGCATGGTGGACGTTCCTGGCATACTATGAACACAGGTGAATTGTCATCAATAAGGACAAAAACCCCTACTGCGCCTCCTCTACTGAAACATCTCCCAAATCCATTGCAGAGCAAAGAAGAAAAGTGCCAGTATTCCAAGGGAAAGAGCGAGGATAAGAAGGATTAATACAGAGACGAACATCCAATCGCTGAAAGTGGCTCGTGATGTGGGACGGTTAGTATAACGACGTAACAATGCCGCATTTTTGACGTTGCTTCGATACCAGATGGAAAACAAGTCTCCCAAGCCTGGGATGGCTCCAATCAGGGTATTCAATCCAATATGTGCGGCCATACGGAGAATGACCACTTTCGGAACTTCAAGTTGAATGGCCAATAACAAAATCGTTGAACCAATGAGGTTGGCGATTATGTCACCCAGTACGGGGATCACTCCCAACAAAGGGTCGAGTCCAATGCGAATAGGAGTCCCGGGAATTCGAATAATAGTATCCAGCAGGCGTGCGATAAAATCGGCAAACGCGCGAATTTCTTCCTGTTTTAAACCTTGATCGTCAAGGATTTCTACCTTAGGCTTAGGCGAATGTTGTTCAAAATCAGATTTCATGGATTGTGTGATAGCCGGAATTGGTCATCTACCTTGTGAGCGGCTATCAACAAAACAATCTTCCTGGGCAATGTCAAGTTTCTGAGTGTCTTTGTCACGGTTCAACCACGAATTCCTAAAAATCTAGTCACTTCTCGTTGTGACTGACAATCATGACTAACTGGTCTTCATCGCCTCCACGACTTTCCAAGTCTCGCTACTTAGCCGGTCTCCAATGCCATAAGCGTTTGTTTTTCGATGTGCATTCTCCTGAGCTTGCAACAAAAATGGATGCGCAGCGACGAGCGATACTTGATATGGGTACGGGAATCGGAGAATTGGCGAGAGGTTGTTTCCCCGACGGGAAACTCGTGACTGCTGATCATCGGCATTCGAAGGACGCCCTCGAACAAACGGCGGCTTTTTTGAATGATCCGACTGTGCCGGCGATCTTCGAAGCGGCCATCCAACATGAAGGAACATTCATTCGGGTTGATGTTCTGGAAAGAGTCGAGCCCGAATCCTGGCGACTCATCGAAGTAAAAGCGTCTTCTCGGATGAAGCGAGTACACCTGGATGATGTGGCCGTTCAATCGTATGTCTTGCAGGGCAGTGGCATGGCGATCGTGGGGTCCTTCTTGATGCACATTAATCGGCGCTATGACTACGGTGGAGGTGAGCTTGTTTTGAAGGAGTTGTTTAGTATCGAAGAGGTGACCGAAGCCGTGGCCGAACGGCTTTCTGCTGTGCCCCAGCGTTTAGCCAATTTGCGAGGAATTTTGTCCCAAGCGGTTCCTCCAGTTGTCGAGCCGGATGGGCATTGTCATACACCCTTTGAATGCCATTATTGGGATTATTGCACGAAGCAGAAACCTGACAGGTGGATATACAACCTTCCTGGAAGCCATGAGTTCGTTCGAGCACTGATGAGGGAAAACGTAGAAACAATCGACAACATTCCCTCTTCGACCTCGCTGACCATCTTGCAGCAGCGAATGAAAAACAATGTGGAGTGGATTTCCCCAGATTTGTCCCAACGGCTTCGATCCGTTCAATACCCCGTTCATCATTTGGATTTCGAGACAACCATGCCGGCTATTCCTCGGTATGAAGGGACACGGCCGTATCAACCGTTGCCCGTGCAATGGTCCAATCATATTGAATCTGCTGACGCCTCACTCCGTCATGAATCGTATCTTTGTCTCGAGGCAAAAGATCCGAGGGAAGAACTGGCGGTGAGTGTACTGGAATCGTTAGGTGAGGAGGGTAGTATTTGTGTCTATTCCGAATACGAAAAATATGTGCTGAAATCGTTAGCGGATGCCTTTCCGGCCCTACGAAAGGATTTGCTTCGATTGGTGGACAGGTTATGGGACCTGTTAGAGGTGCTTCAGGAGCACTATTACCATCCTGCCTTTAAAGGCTCGTTTTCGATGAAGTCCGTACTTCCCGCGTTAGTCCCGTCTCTCGGATACGATGATCTAGAAATTCGGGAGGGTGCGAGTGCCTCGGTGTTTTATCATCGAATGGTATTTGTCGAATCGGATTGGGTTGAACGTCAACGAATTGCTCACGCACTGCATGATTATTGTGCTCGTGACACGTTGGGCATGGTTGAGCTGCGAAAAGCGTTGCGTGTACGGGCGGATATGTTTCAGGAAGAAGCGCAACAATGAGAGCCATCGACAACTGGTGACAATCACTCGTATTGGCCGGCGGCTTTGTCACAGGTTTCCGTTGACCGAAGTGGGTCTCCTTGTTACAATTCCTTGATTTTTCACGATTTTGAGGCTGTTGAAAAGGTTCGCCATTTGAACACATATTGAACTAATAAAAAGGTCTATTTTGGACCTGCTCAGTGGTTGAGTTGTCTTCTTCGTTCCCATTCCTGGTCGGAAGTGGGCTTTCCTTAAATTACACGCGTATCTGAATCCACTTATGATTCGAATTCTTGTGCTGCATGGGCCGAACCTCAATATGTTGGGGCTCAGGGAACAATCGGTGTATGGTAGTCGGTCGTTGCAGGATATTGATGGTGAGTTGCAGGAATGGGCACAACAGGAAGGGATTGGATTGGAAAGCAAGCAGTCTAATGCCGAAGCGGAGCTGGTGTCGTGGATTCAAGAAGCTCGTGGCCGGTTTGATGCGGTAGTCATCAATCCAGCTGCCTATACGCATACGAGTATTGCTTTGCGGGATGCCATACTGGCTTCCGACTTGCCTACCGTCGAAGTGCACATGTCTAACATTCATCAACGAGAAGAGTTTCGCCATCGGTCCTATATTGCTGGAGTGGCGCTTGGCCAAATTAGCGGGTTTGGGTCGTTGAGTTATATGTTCGGAGTGAAGGCAGCGTTAGCTCATATCAGGAATTTACCTTCAACAGCACAGTAATTGATATTGGAGTATTGGTGAGACAAGGAGACTACCGCTAGTGATTACGACATCGGATTTTCGGAATGGGTCACGGTTAGAGTTGGACAAGGTTCCGTACTACATTGTCGAGTTCCAACATGTGAAACCTGGCAAAGGTGGGGCATTTGTTCGCACCAAACTAAAGAACTTGAAAACGGGGCAGGTCCTTGATCGAACCTTTCGACCAGGCGAGAAGTTTACTGAACCAAACCTGGACGAATGCGATATGCAGTTTTTATATTCTAGCGGAGATGAATTTTCATTTATGGATACGTCATCCTATGAGCAATT
>JAYWMS010000080.1:0-8318 GCA_035873215.1 Nitrospirota bacterium
TGTGTGTACGAAAATCACTGCTCCACAGATAACATAGTTCACGCCAATCTTCATTTCGTGTGGAAGAGGAATGAAACAAGGCCTCATGAATTCTCCAACATGCCGCATTTATGTGTGCATCGTTCCGACCCGTTACCCCCCAACGAAGGACATTATATTTGGCTTGCTTTTTCACGGGAATCGGACTGATAGCCGATTCCAAATGAAGTCGATTTCCGGCCACAGGAATATTATTGAAGGTCAAGGCATCGCTCGGTTGAATCAACCTCCATCGTTCATCAGATTTCAAGATTTCAAAGAGTTGCTGAATCCGTGTCCATTCACCATCGGGATGAAGTGGTGCCTCTGTAGGGTATCGCCCCGGCCGGAAGCCAAAAATTTCGGCATCATTCCCGTACAGGGGAAAAATTCGAGGCATGGTACTCCGATGTTGATCAAGATAGTCCACAAAATCATCTCGTGTCATTTCACCGTGCACGTAGCGCTGAAACTTCTGAAAAGCCAGAGTCCTATTCCATACCACCAAAATTTCTTCTTCACTCGGACCACAGGCTACTTGAGGTGCATACTGCCACGCCGGATCCCACTCTGGATGGCCATGTGCTGCATTTTCCCATTCCATGATGATGCCATCATACTGGGCATCCAGATAATGCGGCACGAGACCAGATGAATATGCCTGCTCATTCACAAAGCCAATAACTGGTCGTACTCCGAGGAGTTGTTCATAGACTTGATGACCCAAACGCAGATTCATCACATTCACCATGGCTGGGACTAATGGCCCAATCAATTGAGCATACCCACTACCCACGAATTCGCACGGTCCATCCGTGACCAATTCACGCAACTCATCAACCCATCGTGGGTCAATACCCGCTGCCACTTCTAAGGTGTAGCCGGTGGCTTCAATCCCTAAGGGCAACTGAAGAGCCTTGGCCAAGCGAACGAGAGGCCAATAGCATTTTTGAATCACCAGTGCACGCTGATCCTCATCGATAGAGGAATAGGCCAAATTGAGATGAAAGACGGCATAAAGTTGCAGCGGTTGTTGTGTCATTTAGGCATGTCCTCGCTGAAGGGAAGGAACCGACACCCATACACCACCCCGTTCCAGACTTTCTGTCACGGCTTGTGACACGGCTGTTGAAATTAATGCCTGCTGAAAGGTAGGACGGATTGCCTGTAATGCATTCAGAGAGATTTCTTGATCAAACAGCCTTCGGACATCATTCATAAAAGTTCGAATACTTTCGATACCATACCCATCAAATTGGACCGAAGCCTGGCCTTCCCCTACATACCCTTGAGTGAAATAAGGATTGATGTCTTCAATACCCTGGTCATCCGTGATCAATTGTTGCCCACGATCTTTCTGATCACTTTCAAACCTTCCAGCTGAACCCACCACCTTGATGGATTGATAAGACATGGCTGATGTCGAATTTGGATCAATCCAATTCACCAAAAAAGTCGAAGAAAACGGGATGTCCGAATGAGGAAGGTCCCATTCCACGATGGCTTGGATGGCATCAGGGGTCCTCAGCCCCTGTTGAACCAGATATGACGACTGGGCGACAGCCATTGCCCGTTGCGGTGTTGCCTTGAACACGTGTGCAATGAGATCAACATAATGTACCGCAAGATATTGGAACACGTTTGTCCGTTCCGCCCAGTCGCGAAACACTTCGAGCGGAATACGTTTTCGCTGGCTAAACTCAATGGCCGCATAGAGCGGTGTTCCCAATTTGCGATCGGCAATAATCTTTTGTAGTTGGCGATTGGCCCAATCCCAACGCTTATGAAACTCAACCGCCCCGTAGACATTGTTCTCCTCAGCCATCGTCACCAATTGGTGACCTTCCTCGACTGTTGCGGTGAATGGTTTCACAAGGAGCACAGGGTAGTGCGACTCCAAGACCGCTTTGGCAATAGGAAAATGCAAATGGTCTGGGACAACAATGATGACACAAGCCCGAGGTCCAAGCTGTCGAAGTGCATCTTTATATGCGCCAGCATCTTCTCCATTCTGAGGAAAGCCCTCGATGGCAGCAGGAGCCCCAAGCATGTGACTGAGTCGCGCGCCCCGATCCTTCACCTCCTTGATAGACGTGTGGCGAGTCGCGGCAACAAGCACACGGCCGACAAGACCATCTCGTTTTGCTTGCAATATCGCTGGCAACACTGTTCCATATCCTTCTGTCCCTCGTCCGCAGACATACATTCCTGAACCGATGATCAAGACATCAATTGGAGTGATGCTCACGAGCCCACTCCAACCAACGATGCTGTTTCAATCCTGATGGTGCGGATGGCATGGTCTGCTCGCTCGATAGCCCTTTCCCTAGTCGCACCTTGGGCAATAACATGTCCCACTCGATCACCATGATGCCTCATGGCAGACACAACGCTTCCCACAGTGAATTGGTCTTGCAACACAACATCATACACCCCGGGTAACTGTCTGGCTTTCGGAAGTCCGCCTATCGCCACAACGGTTCCAACTGACGGAAAAACGAAACGCTGCGCAGCTCCTCGATCAAATTTTGGAGAGAGATCTTCCTCGGAAATTTTCTCGTCCAGGGCCATTTGAATCAATGGCTTCAGAATATTTACACCCGTAGCCAAAGGCACCATATCCGCACAGAATCGCCCCCCGCTTGTTCTCGGTGCCATTTCAAAGATCTTGGGTCCGGATGAAGTCAGGATCACATCCCCTTTTGCAACTCCCCACCGGATGCCCAAAGCCTGTATGGCTTGCTCCACCAATTTGAGTACTCGTGCTTGATCGGCCGCAGACAAAGTGGTTGGAATCGTGTGTCCATCCTCAATAAAGTAGGGCGCAAACCATTCCTTCTTTGAGTAATTCCGATCAGCAAACCCGGTTGTCGTAATTCGACCATCAACAATCACCGATTCCGTACTGATTTCCTGCCCCTCAAGGAATTCCTCAAGCAACACGGAAGGTTCATGAGAAAATTGCAAGGCCCAATGAAAGCTCTCTTCTATCTCATCGGGACCATTAACCTTTCGAACACCCCGCGCTCCTGCATTGTCAAGCGGCTTCATCACTAATGGGAAGCCAAGGACCTCAGCTTGCGAATACGCGGCTTGGATAGAATCAACCAGATAAAACTGTGGGCAAGGTATGTGATTTTCCTGAAAACATTGATAGCGAAGAAACTTATTCGTTGCACGCAAAGCAATATCAGGGTCCAATCCAGGCAGGCCGAGGGATTGGGTCACCGATGCCACAACCTGAGGGAGATCAAGGGCGTGGCTGAAGACACCCTCAATGTCCGCTTCTTTGCCAATCTTTGTCACCGCTGACACGTCACGAATATCCATGCAGTAACCGAGATCCGCCTGCTTCAGGCCTGGAGCCTTTGCATTACCATCAAGTGCGATGGTAAACAGACCTAACTCGCGGGCGGCCTGGATCGCAGCCAGTTGTTCCTGTCCAGCTCCAACGAGTAACAAGCGTTTTTGGCTAAAACATGGCATGTCTGCTAAGTAATTCCTGGATCCAGAATCAGGAATACACATTGCACGGTATGAAGTGGACTATGAAAACAACGAATCAAAGCCGGATAGTCCTTATTTCTCACGACTGGCCTGTACTCATTCCCACTGTCTGAGGTTCATCTTTTTCCGTGGTCTGGGTTTTCAGAAATTCGTTCGCTTTCAATTTAAGTTCATCACTGTGCTTCATTATCTGTATCATCTGGTTTTCCATGACCTGGAGATCTTTCTTTCCCTGAGAGTTGAGCTCAATGGCAGCCACGCGTCTCTTAATCTTCATTCCATGCGCGAGGGTAAACCATGATTCTGATATCCGCCGGCGTACTCGAGAGGCTACCGTAAAAAACGACACACGATTCGACTCTCCGAACATGGCTTGAAGAATTTTTCCGGTTTTACTGTACTTGGAAAAGAGCCATTCAAATCGCAAGGGATAGACTTTCACTGAAGTCGCCATCAAATCCTGAAACGCAGCCATTAATTCCGGACGCGTCCATCCTTCAGGCACCCAATTTATCTCATCATAGGACCGGATCGTATCGCCTTTTGCTAATGTCCCCATGGTGACCAAATCCGAATATATGGGGGTCCCCTCTAACGGTTGAAACAAGTGCAAAGACACCACATCAAATTTCACTTCCTGAATAAAACGTTTAGTCTCGGCTACCGTTTGACGATCTTCCCCTGGGTGGCCGACGATAAAAAAAGCTTCGCATTCCAACCCCGCCTTTTGAATTTGGGCGACCTTGTCCGGAACAAGTGAAAGCTTCAAATGCTTCGCCATCAAATCCACCATTTTTTGGGAGCCGCTTTCAGGCGCAACGATCACTCGTTTCCAGCCCGCCGCTTTCATCAAAAAGAATAGATCCTCATCAGTTTTTTCAATTCTAATCCCATTCGGTGTCCCAAAAGAGACCCCACGCAACCGATCCCGGTTATCGATGACCATTTTGCAAAACTGCTTGGCATACAACACATCAAACGTGAAGTTATCGTCGATAATATTGAAATGCCGAATACCAAAACGGTCATACAGCGTTCGCATCAACTCCAATAAGTACGCTGGAGAATGTTTTCGAACTCGACGCCCATTCAAAAAAGGAGCGCTACAAAAATCACACGTGTAGGGACAGCCACGAGTCGTTAAGATAGCCGCTTGTTGGCAACTATCACTTCGATAGGCATACCCCTTCTTGAGGTATATGGGGAGATTTATGACGTCATAGTCGGGTTGTCCCAACCCATCAAGAGAAGCAGGAGATTTTGCGGGGGTTTCATGAACCAGACCATCAGGTTGGAGAAAACAGAGGCCCGGCACAGCCTTGAGTTGTTCATTGGACCATTCGTCACGAGATATGATTTCTAGGAATTGGATTAAGCTTTCCTCCGCTTCCCCCTTAAACACATAATCGATGACACCTTGATCTGTCGCTAGAGAATATCCTGGATCTCCAGAGAAATGCGGGCCACCGGCCATGGTTAGGATATCGGAAGAGAAAGTTTTAACTTTTCGCAGAGCGTCTGTAGCCGCAGTCTTATGTACGGACCAAGCCGACACACCGACGATATGTGGTCGATAAGACTCTACGGCCTGACGAAACTGAGCTGATTCTGGCGCAATTTCCTTTACAGCACAATCAAGAAAATCTACATGATAGCCCTGTCGACGAAGAGTAGGAATCAAATACGTATAGGCAAGTGGCAGAGTGGCGCGATCAAATGCACCATACGGCCATATTAACAGAATTTTGGGATCACGAAGAGCTTGCATGGAAGAAGTCCCTTCTTCGAAGACAGCCGTAAAAAGGCAATTATTACTATTGGTAATCGATACTCACCATCAACGCATCCTTGATAGTCATCCGTTCAGGCATTGCGAGAATCGCCAACACCGACTCGGCCACCTCATGTGCAGAGAGGGCTTTTTCCGGTTTGGGAATAATGGACTGGGTAAGTTTGGCATCTGCAGAATTTTTCACCTTCTCCCAAAACACGGTATTCACTGCTCCTAAATTCAGAACGGAAAGGCGAATTCCATCCTCTCGGACACTTCTCCCACGTAATTCCACATACTTGCCCAGCGCGGCTTTGAAAGCAGAATAATCCTCGACCCCTGCGGCTCCATATCTCGCAGAATTGGACCCAAGATGAAGAATCATTCCGGATTTTCCTGCCTGACGCATTGCCCTCACATGTCGTTCCGTAAACTGACGCGGATACTGATAATTAGCGACATAGAGCTCGTCCAATTCTTTGTCCTCAATCTCCCCTGCCTCTCGGATCACCATTTTCCCCGTCGTACAAATAGCAAAATCGACTGCAGGAGGACATTCTGAATCATCGATGACATTGACACCAAAATCTATCAATAATTGACGTATCACCGAACCAATTCCACCACGCCCATTTCGGGAAATACAGGCAGTCTTGCCAGTTAACCTAACCATGGGTCTCGCTCCCGACAGTCCTTACACGGTGAACGAAAATTTCCCATACAATGCTCATTCCGTAATTGAGTCATGAACGTGCCATTCCACCATTCTGCAAAGGTTGTTTGGTGAATGTTGGCATTGGCCAGTCGTCCATCAGGCATAGGCACTTTTTGGACCAGTTGGTTTTGGGCATCATGACAACACCCGTTTAAGTCGCCGTTTACGACCATTGAACCAATGGCAAACAGATGTTGACAGGGCATCTGTGCAACACGATCAGCTTTCAAGCGATCTTCTTCATCATCCAAGACCGAACTCCCCAACCAGCTCCGCATGGAGTCCAAATCTTTCACAAACACATCGTCCACCCCAGGAACTTCGATCCAATGGCGTATGAAATCGACAACCTGATTTGCCGTATTATCTTTGTTAATGATTTGGAGTCGGACATACGGTTTGGTCAGACCTCTTTGTTCTTTTAACCCCAAGAATTCATGGACTCGTTCAATTGTCCTCTCGTAGGTCTCCAATCCCGATGCCCCAGGACGATTGTGTTCATAAACCTCTTTGGTCGTCCCATCGATAGAAATAATCAGATCATCCAGTTCCGAGTCCAAAATACATCCCAGATTCGGAACGTCCCCATTGGTTGACAAATTAACTGCACGAAAACCACCAACCCGCTTGGCGGCATTCACCATATCGGAGATATCTAATTTATCTCCTGCCTCACTCTTTCCGTGCCACAGAAAGGATTCTCCGAGTTGATAGAGACTAATGCCATATACCGAGTATTGACGAGTTTCTTCCATCAATTTCATGAAGGTCTGCCACGGCATAAACCCCTTCACCACTTTTCCATCAGCATCTTTTCGATCCATCACGGTGATCGTGCAAAAAGGACAGACTTTATTACAGACATTTGTTGGCTCGATGATGAAATAGTGAGGAAACGTAGGAACAATCCGCTCTGCATATTCCTGACGAGCTTGGAGCAAGGTAGGTTTCGACAAGGGACGGAGCTGCTGACGATGTTGACTCCCAACTTCATCAGCATCGGTATTGGCGTCTCTCTTACCTGCTAGATAGCCTACCCGAGTAAAGGAGTGCCCTTGTTTCTCCCGAATTCCCATCATGGCAATCCCGTTGATGTCCAAGGGCTTAGCCCATTGAAAGGCTGTCTGAGGATTCACAAGCAGCATAGGATGGGATTTTCCTTCATCGTTATATTCAGATCGTACAAGTCTGTTCTTGGGATCGTTGCAAAGCCGCCCCAATCAATTCCAGATTACCAATGCCATCCTCGATAGTGGCTAAACGCTCAGTGTCCTTACGTAAAAAAGCCCTCAATTCATGCTCATGCATAGGTTCAAATCTATCGGGAGTCACTATCACCGCGTCCTTGTCACCTTGGACCAAGATTGAATAGTCATATGATGCGGGATTGATGAAATTCACATGAGTCGAGACATGCATCCCGTTTTCGCCTTCAAACAATAAGGTTGCCGCTTCATCGGTTTCACCCAATATCCCGAATGTGGTCACATGAGATCCGACGAACCTCAGGTCCCCCAGTACATACCGAGCCGTATCAATAATATGAGAACCACTTTCCAAAACGACATTTCCCTGATAGCGGGGCAACCATTCTCTGGCCCAGAGCTGGGCGACCCGAATTTGGCCAATGCGCCCTTCGATGATCTGTTGTTTCAGTGACTGCACGACAGAATTGAAACGCCAATTAAACCCAATAACAACCGTCTGAGTGGTCAGGGAGGACGCTAATGTTTTAACAGCTTGTAGCTCCTCTGGTAGTACAAGAGGCTTTTCGACAAGGATGAAAGGAACGTCAGCCTGTAACAATTCAAGAAGAGTGGAGAGATGGGTACCCACCGGCGAAGCAATAAGGGCATGAGAAAAATATTTCGGGTGATGTGCTGCAATCGCCTCAGCAATCGTCAAATAGTCGGCTTCGGCCTCAGGAACGGGATCGACCGTCACCACGTTGGTCCCTAAAGACCGCGCATTGAGCTCATGTTTTTTTCCGATTGACCCTCGACCGACAATAAGCAATGTTTGATCAGCGACTTTTTCACATTCATTCATGGCTTAATCCGTTCCCCGGTCATGTGCTCAGGTCCAGGAGCTTCGCAGGCCTTCTGTTTCTGGCCGCCATATTGCGCATACAAGACAACTTCCCGTCCAATTCCTTCCCTAGCAAATGCATCATAAGTATTCTGCTTTATCAATCCACCGCCTGCCTTCATTAAATTGACTTCCATTTGTTTTCGTTGACCATGCACCGCCCGGCCAACCGTGGAATCACCAACGTAGTTACACCCCATTAACAGGAACATCTCGATG
>JAYWMS010000392.1:0-1956 GCA_035873215.1 Nitrospirota bacterium
AGGCCCTTACTCGTGTAGGGGCCTTAGGTGTGACTTATGCCATGTATTTTCCCACACTAACCACAGCTTCTGCTTAACCTACATATCGCCAAGACTCCCGGAGGAATATGGGAGGTTTATCCACAAAAGGCAGTTTCACAAAAAAGCTCATTCTCTCCATGCTCTTGGTGGGCCTATTACCCTTGGCCCTTGGTCTGTCCATGGCATTTTATCTTGGTGTCCAGGAAATTCAGGAAGCCAATGGAGCCCACTTTCAAGCACTGGCTATCGAGACAGCCAGGAATGTAGATTTAGTCATCGCAGAAGAATATACGAAAAACCAAAAGATCACGAAAAACTCCGCAATCGTTCAGGAATTGGAACTCGTTCGCGACCGGATACAGAATCTGGACGCTGGCTTAATTGAAGCTCTCCTCCGCGAAGAAGAAACGGCCTGGTCAACCGCCGACTCGGAATTCAAAGCTGCCATTTCTGTCAATGCTTTGACCGAAATACTCACGCGAAATGTCCTCGGCACCAACATTGCCTTTGATACCTCAACGGCCATGGTCGCACGCTCAGCCACACGAGCCCTGTTTATTACCGATGTAAGGGGGCGAGTGGTCGCGACAACCACGACAGACATTCCGTATCGTCATCGCCAGGAAGACTGGTGGCAAGGAGCCTTCAATGAAGGCATCGGAAAACCCTACCTGAACAATTTGGAATATAACGATCTTTTCGAAACGTATACGTTTGCGATTTCCGTGCCGGTCATGGATAGCATCCAATATCAACCGGTTGGAGTCTTGCACCGCATCTACGATGTTGCGGAGTTTTTTGCACCGTCGATTAAACCCATTCGGTTTGGCAAGACCGGACATGTCATGCTGATTGATAGTGATGGCCGCGTCCTTAGTTGCCCGATTTTAGCAACCGGCGAACGAATTGCCGACACACAATTAATTTCCGTAGTCACTCCACCGCAACCTGGGTGGGCCTTGACCTCTAGTGACGGACATGGTGGACAAGACACGTCCATCATTGGATTTGCGTCCTTGCCCACCATATCGAGAATCACGCAGGAGTCAACGGGTACACAGTGGCACCTATTTGTCTGGCAATCGTCAGAAGAACTCTTTGCTGCGGTCTACCATCTACGAACATGGATTGGCACATTTGGTATCATCGCCTTCATACTCTTGTTGATCCTGGGAGTATTGGTGTCCAGGCGAGTGGTCCGCCCCATTCGCGAATTACAACAGGCGGCGAAACTCATTGCGAATCGAGAACTTCGAGAACCCATTACCATTAAAACCGGAGATGAAATAGAAGAATTGGCCGAGGAATTGAATAAGATGAATGCCCAACTCCAGGCAGCATTCTCCGGATTGGTGAGTGAAGTGACGACAAAGACAGAGGAAGTTGCGTATCTACGCGAATCAACCGTGCAGATCCTTGAAGGGATTCCCGCCCCGGTCATCATGGTGGATGAAGACCTTCACGTAGAATATATGAACCTGGCATTTACACAGGCCGCTGGAGTGGTCGATGGAGCGCAAAACGGAAAAAACTTAACGGAACTGCTCTCCACGGATACACGAGAACAAGAACGGCTGGCTTCGGATATTCACAAACTGCTGTCTCGTCCAACATCTGATATATCCCCCAATAGCTCTGAACGGACCCTCGAGGCGGACCAGATGGGAGATCCGCTTGCCCAACACGGGAAAAACCCGTCTCGATCCAACACCGGAGTCATAACAATCAAGGACCGGGTGTTTCAGTCTGCGTGGTTTACGATCAGTCCACGACCGGGAGAATCCCAGAAATACGGATTGGTGTTACGTGATGCCACGGAGGAGAGTCGGCTTCAAGACGAACTCATCAATAGCGAAAAATTCTCCAGCCTGGGAGTTCTCTGTTCAGGAATCGGCCATGAACTGAACAACCCGTTAGTGGGCGTCATCGGAATGG
>JAYWMS010000417.1:0-4696 GCA_035873215.1 Nitrospirota bacterium
TGGTTTGTCGGATTTGCCCCTAATTTAGCAGCGGGGGTATGGGTCGGATTCGACAATGTTGCGACTTTGGGGAAAGTCGAATCCGGCGCTCATGCGGCCCTTCCCATCTGGACGGCCTTCATGGCAAAAGCCCTTGAATCACTACCCGTTCAAACATTTACTATTCCGGAGGGCATTCAATTTGCTGAAGTCGACTCTGGAACGGGAATGGTGGTCTCGGAACCTACTCGGTACACGAGTACCGAGGTTTTTGCAGAGGGCACAGTTCCACAGATGCCAACTCGAAGGATTGCAGATCCTTTGGATTTTTATGAACTCGATCAGTGGGATCCAGGGGTCACGATACCAACCGATCTAAACTCCCTACCCCAACCTTAGGGTCCCTCAGGAAATAACCGGTACAATTGGGAGGCCCAAATTTGTGATCGGGGCAAGGCGCGACGAGGGAGCATAGTGGGACTCTGTGACTGAGGAGCAACGATGCCCCGGACCAAAGATGGGCCTCTCCCATAGGGCCGGAGCGCTTTTGGGCTACGCTGGCGTCGCTCATTGCTTTCATACTTCCGGTATGCGCGCGCTTCGCTCCTTGGCTCGCTCCAAAACCGTCTCGGCCAATTGTACCGGTTATTTCGTGAGGGGCCCTTACTGACCATCCTGATATTCTTCATGCCAGGCCATTTGGATGGCTTCCAGTTTCTTTTCATTCGAACTCTTTGAATCATCCTTAAATTCAGGCCACGCGACAATCCACGCATGGAGATCCGTAAACCGAACGGTTAAGGGATCGAGTTCTGGATGCTCTTCAAAGAGCCTGATTGCAATATCTTCTGTATCGTTCCACATTATATCTTGTGCCATGTTCCTGCTCCCACCTTAGGCTCGAACTTTAATAGTTATTGAAAAAGCATGCCCTGATTCTCTCTAAAGTGACCGTCGGCGGTACTCAAGCCACGCGGTCGAGCTTCACGCCTATCGCCCTCGTTTTCTCCCTGTACGCTCCAGTCGCTAACCAGCCTGCGAGTTATTACGTGGAAGGAGGGGCAGGTGAGACGAGTAAAAGAGGGCCTTTTTGACAAGCCACCCACTGCAATATTCGGCTGTAGATCTAAGAATGTTACTGATCGATGACTTGTGAAAGTTTTTTGCTTTCTAACGCCTCTTTCAAAGACGCGTCCATCAGCACTTCAGCAAGATGATGGGTAATTTTTTCCACACCCGAAATCTTCGCTCGAATGGCTCGATGATCATCCTGCCCCTTCACGGTCCGCAATTCCTCAAGCGCCTTGTGGATGGCCGACACTTCTTCATGCGAAATCAAACTGGTCCCACGCTTCATCGCCTTTTCCGTGGCCATGAGAATGGCATCGGCCTCGGTGCGAGCCTCAATGACTTGTCGCGCTTGAATGTCTTGAGCCGCAAATTGGAATGACTCTCGGATCATGCCTTCGACTTCATCATCCGTTAACCCATGGGATGGTTTGACCTGCACCGTCTGAGATTCACCCGTCCTGACGTCGGAAGCGGTCACCTTGAGAATGCCATTGGCATCAATGAGAAACATCACCTCCACCCGCGGAACAGCCGCCGGCAACGGTGGGACCTTCAGCTGGAATCGAGCTAGGCTTCGATTATCTTTGACGAGTTCCCGCTCTCCTTGGAGAATGTGAATGTCCACGGATGTTTGTCCGTCCACGTAGGTGGTAAACATCTCCTTGGCACTTGTGGGAATTGTCGTATTTCGTCGAATGAGCGTACTTATGACTCCGCCCATGGTTTCAATGCCCAGGGATAGTGGGGTGATATCTAACAACAGCATGTCACGATTGTCTCCGCTCAAAATCCCAGCCTGAACGGCCGCGCCTAAGGCCACGACTTCATCAGGATTCAGTTCCCAATGCGGCACCTTGCCAAACATTTCTTGCACACGATTACGAACGAGTGGCATTCGTGTACTTCCACCTACCAGCACAACTTCATCGATATCACTGACTTCGAGTCCCGCATCCTTCAACGCGAGTCGACAAGGAGTCAACGTTTGTTCAACAAGATCATGGGTCACGCGTTCTAACTCTTCACGAGACCAATGCCGTTCATAGACACTCTTGCCATCCGGCAGTGTCAGGGACATGGTCGTATCAGTTGTATCGGACAATCGGACTTTCACCCCCTCCGATTCCAACCGAATCATCTGCATGAAATCCGGATGGTCCTCAACCTTCAAACGATGTTGGGACTCGATGTCCTGAATAACCTGGTCTACGATTCTTCGATCAAAATCATCTCCCCCGAGATGGGTATTTCCATTGGTCGCTAAGACTTCAAATATCCCATCCTTGAGCTTGAGGATTGAAATATCAAACGTTCCTCCCCCCAAATCATAGACCGCAATCACCCCTTGGGTTTTTTTCTGAAGTCCATAAGCCAATGACGCCGCTGTAGGTTCATTAATAATTCGTAGAACTTCTAACCCAGCGATAAGACCGGCATCTTTGGTCGCTTGACGCTGGCTGTCGTTAAAATAAGCCGGAACGGTAATAACCGCTTTGGTCACTTCTTCTCCAAAATGCTTCTCCGCTCGCTGTTTCAGTTCCTTGAGAATCATGGCAGAGATTTGTGGAGGAGAGTAGGTTTTCTTGCCAACCTCAATTCGAATGACACCACCTTTCTCTTGAAGCGCGTAGGGAAAGTACTTCAATTCCTCGGAGACATCAGCAAGACTTTTCCCCATAAACCGTTTCACAGAGTAAATGGTACGTGCAGGATCACGAACGAGATGTTCTTTGGCCGGATCCCCAACAATCAAGCCATTATCTGTCAATCCAACGATGGAGGGGACTCTCGCTTGTTCCCGTGGACCAACAATCACCCGAGGGGAATCGCCATCCATATAGGCAATGAGAGAATTGGTGGTCCCGAGATCTATGCCAACAATGGGTGTCATAGCCACAATTTATGCTGAAATGGTTTCGAGGAGTTCATTGACAATATTCCGGACGTAGGTCCGATTGGAGAGAAGTTCTTGCATGGTTTTGAGAATCACATCTTTCTTATCACGAACCGCTTTTGTATCAAATTCTCCGGATGTAAGGTCATCCCACTTACGAAACTGCTCATAGAGATTCGATTCAATCTGCTTGAGTCTCGTTTCAAGGCCATCTCGATCATTCTGCAATTTTCCTCGTAAGGTAGCTAATCCATCCGCATCCGCTCCAACGGATCTGGATTTTAATTCCTCGAGGTCTTCTTGTAGTTCCAAGATTTCTTCGAATAAATCAGCCGGGGGTGCGGAGCGATTGTCCTTCGCCGAACCAGCTTCCAAGCGAATCAAATACTCTGCCCGCTGTATGGGATCCTTTATTGTCCGATATGCCGTATTGAGGAGGGCCATGTTCCCCAAACTGACAGTCTGTTCGCTTTCATCCTTATTTGAGAAAAAATCTGGATGAAAGGTACGGCTCATCGCATAAAAGGTCTCTTCCAATTCCTTTTCATCAATGACCAGCTTCCGAGGCAAATTCAGACAAGTAAAATAATCCAGCTCTTTTGATAGTGGTTGAACCTTGACACAACGTCCGCAAAAATATTCCCCACTGACCTCCGATTCACAATGCCAGCACAAACTTCGGGCCATCGTCAGTTCTCGTGAGTCCGTCTTTATTGTCAAAATAGGCTTATCGCTCATCGCCTTCTCATAAGAACGGGCATGGTCGACTGCTCCATGCCCGGGATCGCCATCACTCTTGTAAAATGTTCAACGCAAAATTACCTGGCCACCTGCATTTAAAGAAAATGGGCTGTTCAAAAAGGCCCGCCCAGCAAGACCGCAGGGAGGTTGGCAGCGGAGTGTACATACAGTACATGAGCACGATAACCGGCCGAAAACGCCGCTGACGGACTTTTTCAACAGCCCTTAGGCTGAAAACGACTCGCCACACCCACAAGTCTTCGTCGCATTCGGATTACTAAACTTAAACCCGCCACTGACAAGATCTTTTTGATAGTCTAGCTGCATGCCTGTCAGATATATCTCGCTCTTGGCGTCCACAATCACCTTCACGCCATCGCTTTCGCAGACCGTATCAAACTCGCCAATCCGTTCGTCAAAATTGATGGTATAACTAAGACCGGAACATCCGCCTCCTTTGACCCCCAAACGAAGGCCACCTTCTGTAATGCCCTGAACATCAAGGAGGCGTTTGACTTCTTGAAAGGCGGCATCGGTCAATGTCACAATTGGTATTTCTGTCGTTTCCATGATACGTCTCCCTACCGTATGGCTTACACTAATGGGACTGTTCAAAAAGGCACGCTATTTCATTTCACCCGCCCAAACCCGGTGGCGCCAAGACACCCCTTTCCACGGGCAAGGCCGCAGTCCCGTTGGCGCGAGAAGCGTACCCCAACTACGACGTGAGCACGACAATGGGCCGAGAACGCCGCTGGCGGACATTTTCAACAGTCCCACTACCCTTTGGTTGCCGCTGCCGAAGAAGTTACCGCTTCCTGAGGTTCAGGCTCTGCTTTTTTCTTATAGTCGTTCAACGCAGCTTTGATCGCATCTTCTGCCAACACGGAACAGTGAATTTTGACAGGAGGCAGATTCAACTCCTGGACAATATCTGTGTTCTTAATACTATTGGCTTCTTCAACGGTCTTACCCTTCAACCACTCAGTGGCTAAACTTGAACTGGCAATG
>JAYWMS010000424.1:0-5316 GCA_035873215.1 Nitrospirota bacterium
CCAGTAAAAATTTACATTTCCCAGGTGTTACTTCGGGGCTTCTTCAGTTGGGACTTCTTCTGTTGAGGCTTCTTCTGTTGAGGCTTCTTCTGTTGGAGCCTCTCCAGCCGCTTCACCTCCCGCAGGCTCACTCTCCGTAGCGGCAACCTCCGCGGCAACCTCCTCGGCTGTCTTGGCCGTCCCTAAAAGCACCCATTTCTTCTCGGCAACGCTATATTCCTTACCCTCTAAGCCAAACGTCGATTCGTAGGCAATCACTTTCCACCGATCATCTTCAGAAAGCTTGGATTTCCAGGCTTTCATCTTGGTTCCCTTTATTCCCTCCGACACACGCCAGAACCATTGTGCATCAGAGAACTTTTGCATATGATCTCCTACACGAAAATCACGGGCTCCCGCTTTGACCGGTTTTCCATCTTTTCCATGGCAACTGGCACAGTTGACATCAATATTTTCCTTGCCGATAAAAAGGTCCTTGCCTTGTGCCAGAATATCAGGGTTACCCCAATATCCCTCCGGCATATGCATGTCCGCATATTCTGGTGGGGCAGGAGGAGGAGGTTGTGGCGGCTTCGCTTCCCCACAGCCAGATACGATTAAAGCAATCACTGCTATCGCAAACCCACCACTCAACATTCGGGAAATCCCACGGTTCATAGCGACCCTCCACCTTCTTTTATGTGTTGCCAACTGTATGAGTCTTCCAGGATCGTCCATCCCTTGACCCCATGCCTTGAACAAAAAAACGCTTCAACTCCTGGTTCGCTCACTCAGGAGGCAAAGCGCCAGTCGATTGACCTCATTTCAATCTGACTATGTTTCACTCTTTTATGAACTCATCTATACAATGCCTTGGAATCTGTACTAGTAACATTCATCTCTTCCAGCCCTTGCCCATCCATATAAAAATAGAAGATTTTCCAACGATGGTGATTAGCATGACGAGCCACAATTTGGACAACTGGAACCGTCGCAGAGATTCACTTGTGGCTGAGAAGAAATAGACAGGGAACAGTCAAAATGGTCTAGGGTTAACCACTTTTTCAGGCGCTCCGTTTTTTGTTGTTTCGCGATTAGAAAGCTAGGCAATACCATCTCAACCTTTTACACAACCCCATGAATACTAGGAAGCCTAACTAGGCAAAAAAGGTCGGTGACTTCTAGCATACGGGCCTTGACCCTGTCAATAATCCGACCCTGCTGGTGTGGGGTTGCAATGATAACCGGAAGGAATTGGTTTAGGGAGAAAACTCCGATGAGCTTTCATAGTCGTGGTCGACCTTTTGGGGAAGGGCCTCTGTTTGTTTTTTCTTTATCCAGGCTTCCCAGGATTTCCCAATGGCGGTGTCTTCACCTGAAAAATGAATTGTCTCAATTTCTCTGTAGCGAATCAAACACTGTTCTGGCTTTCCATCGAGGTACAGCTCGACAAAGGGATCCGCATCATCAGATCGGCGACCAAATATATACCCGATCACTGACTCTCCGGACTTCAATCCCAGCGTCACATCCCCCCGATAATCAAAGGCTAAGTCGATGGCATGGAAAAGTTCAGCCGCCGTTTGCGGCTTGATGGAGGTGCGCTCTAAGCTTTTTTCTGGAAGAGAAGATGCCTGATCGTGCGACATAAGGTCAACGATATACTACTGGTTGGTCATCACAGAGACAACAAAGGAGCCACACACTACGTGGCATTAGGAAAGAGAGTGGCTTTCACGGTCCCGGCAAAACCTGAGAGAGTACCAAATGTATCTTCCACCGCTGAGGCCTCAAAACCACAATGAACCATACAATCTGCACATTTTCCATTGCGTCCAACACCGTATTTTTCCCATGCAGTTTCATTCAATAATTCTTGGAAAGTAGAGACATACCCGTCCTGCATGAGATAACAGGGCTTTTGCCACCCGAAAATATTGTAGGTAGGGTTGCCCCATGGCGTACATTCGTAATCTCGCTTCCCCATTAAAAACTCCAGGAACAAGGGCGATTGATTAAACTGCCATGACCTCTTTCGATTCTCCAGCAATCGAGAAAACAGTTCCCGCGTACGGTGGCGCTTCAAGAAGCTATTCTGATCCGGAGCTTTTTCATAACTATAGCCAGGTGAAATCATCATTCCTTCAACACCCAGCGCCATCATTTCATCAAAAAACTTACGAACCCGACCTGGATTCGCATCATCAAACAATGTTGTGTTCGTGGTGACGCGAAACCCTTTCTTGAGTGCGGTCTTAATCGCTCGTACAGCTATATCATAGATGCCATCCCGACACACAGCCATATCGTGTTCTGCCTGCAGCCCATCCATATGGATACTAAACGTCAGATACTTGGACGGCGTGTATTCGTCCATCTTGCGTTCCAACAAAATAGCATTAGTACATAAATAGACATAACGTTTTTGTTCGACTAACCCTCGCACGATTTCTGCCATCTCAGGATGGATAAGTGGCTCCCCTCCGGGGATGCTGACAATCGGCGCTCCGCATTCTTCAGCCACCTTCAAACACTGGTCAGGTGTGAGGCGACGATCCAGGATGTGATCGGGATATTGAATTTTTCCACATCCTGCACAAGCCAGGTTACACCGAAATATCGGCTCCAACATCAAGACAAGCGGGTATCGTTTCACACCCCGCAATTTTTGGGATATGACGTAGGACGCCACCGTATACATTTGCGAGATCGGAACTGCCATAATGCCCCTTACCCCTTGACTAGTATCGTACGGTTGGACTGAAAGCTTCACCAGAGCACGCAATTCATGCTCGTAAACTTTTAATGCTATTGGAGGCGCCGAGCGGGTTCGAACCGCTGAATCGCAGTTTTGCAGACTGCTCCCTTAGCCACTTGGGTACGGCGCCCTGGGGGAATTATAACGAGCCCCCTATGGCCTGACAAGGAATACCCAATAAGATCCAGGATCTTAAACAAACCCTCAAAAATTTCCGCAACACCGGACTCTCTTTGGAACCCTAGTTTTCTATAGAAAGTACTATGCTAAGAAGAAACACGGCTTGACGCCTCATTTGACACAAAGAATTAATTAGGGAGGACTGGTAATTCCCTCCCATGAGGACTGAGCACGGGGGATGGAAGTTCGTGATTGGAAGAATGGGAAAGATCAGAATCTGTTTGCCTGGATGGTTCTTCTCCACGCTCACGTACCATTTGCTCAACCTCATCGATAAGCGTTTGCATCAATTCTTCTGAGGGAACTTTCTTCACCAATTTACCTTGCTTAAAGAGAATGCCCATACCTTGTCCACCCGCTATGCCGATGTCTGCTTCCTTGCCCTCTCCAATTCCATTCACGACGCACCCCAAAACAGACACGGTCAACGGCGTTTTGATATGCCCCAGGCGCTGTTCCAATTCATTGGCCATCTTGACAACATCAATTTCCACACGGCCACAAGTCGGACATGCGATGACATTGATACCACGGTGACGAAGCTCCAGAGATTTGAGGATCTCAAACCCCACGCGCACTTCTTCGACGGGATCAGCGGCCAAGGAAACACGAAGGGTATCACCGATTCCCTGACTGAGCAGCCAACCCAATCCGACTGCCGATTTCACGGCTCCCGTCATGGCTGTCCCGGCCTCCGTGATGCCAATGTGCAACGGATAATCCGATTGATGAGCAAACAACCAATAGGCATCAACGGCCATATGCACATCCGATGCTTTCATGGACACCTTCATATTCGTAAAGCCCATATCCTCAATAGCATGAACGGCGTTCAAGGCAGATTCAGCAAGCGCTTCGGCCGTAGGGTAGCCGTATTTGTCCAGTAAGGGGCGCTCTAGGGAACCGCCGTTGACACCAACCCGCAATGGAATGCCTCGGTCGCTGACCGCCTTGATGACTTCGGCCATCCTCCACCAGGGACCGATGTTTCCAGGATTAATACGAACACAATCCACATGATCGACACATTGCAAAGCAAGTCGATGATCAAAGTGAATATCCACGATTAAGGGAACCTTCATTTCTGCCTTAATCTTGGGGATGGCATCCGCTGCTTCCTTGTCGGGAACAGCCACACGGATTAATTCACACCCCGCTTCTTCCAAACGTCGGATTTGCTCAACCGATCCTTTCACATCACTAGGATGCGGAATGGTCATGGATTGAACAGCAATAGGAGCACCGCCACCAACAGGCACGGAGCCGACCTGAATCTGTTTCGTTTTGCGCCGAGAAATATGCATAGCGATTTGCGAGAGGTGACTAGGTCAGCACTGAGGGTGTTGACACCCGTTCAAACAAACTCCGGGCCTGTTCATAAATACCATTGGGAGTCAACCCGTATTTTTCGCGGAGAAGAGCTTGAGGCCCTTGCTCAATATACCAATCCGGCAACCCAATGCAGCGTGTCGGCAAATTGATGACCATTTCATCAGATAGCAATTCCAGAACGGCCGAACCAAAACCACCCATCCTCGAGGCTTCTTCAACGGTCACCAAACACTTCACTTGATTTGCCATCTCGACGATGAGGTCTCGATCCAACGGCTTCACAAAGCGCGCGTTGATGACGGACACCGACAGACCTTCCTGCTCCAACCTTTTGGCTGCCTCCACCGCATGGGAAACCGTCACTCCGATAGCCACAATAGCAATATCCTGGCCCTCCTGAAGGAGTTCGCCCTTCCCAACAGGAAGCAGCGTCGGTTCCGGGTCCATTGGAACGCCCAAACTGGCACCCCGCGGATATCGAAGAGCTACGGGGCCATTGTGATGCAGGCTGGTTTTCACCATGTGCTGTAGTTCATTTTCATCCTTGGGTGCCATGATCACCATGTTTGGCATATGACGAAGATAGGCAAAATCAAACGCGCCATGATGCGTCGTGCCATCTTCCGCGACTAACCCACCACGATCTATGCAAAAAGTGACTGGCAAGTTCTGCGTGGCCACATCATGTATGATTTGATCATAGGCACGTTGCAGGAAAGTGGAATAGATTGGGATTACTGGACGCAACCCTTGCGCAGCTAGACCCGCTGCAAAGGTCACCGCATGTTGTTCAGCAATACCGACATCATACAAGCGATTGGGGAATTCTTTTTCAAATTCTGTCAATCCCGTACCTTCGCACATGGCTGCGGTTATGGCTACAATCCGTTTGTCCTCCCGCGCAAGACGAGCGAGTGTATTCATGGCAACCGAACTGTAGGATGGGTTCCCCGGTTTTTTGATCGGTTTTCCAGTGTGGCGGTCAAAAGTCGAACAGGCATGAAACCAGACCGGATTATCCAGGGCAGGCTGGTACCCCAATCCTTTCTTCGTGACAGATCGGAAGA
>JAYWMS010000494.1:0-4735 GCA_035873215.1 Nitrospirota bacterium
CCAAAGTCCATGGTTCGATGGACACCCGCGATCCCAACGCCCAGGGCAACAGCCGCCGACATCTCATCCAACAATGCGACGCATCGTTGAAGCGTCTTCAAACCGATTATATCGACCTTTATCAAATCCATCGACCAAGTGCTGATATCCCAATGGACGAAACTCTCCGAGCTCTTGATGATCTCATTCACTCAGGAAAGGTTCGGTATATCGGCACCAGCACCTATGCCGCATGGCAGGTCGTGGAATCCCTCTGGATATCCAAGGAATTCGGTCTCAACCGCATGGTGTCCGAGCAACCACCATACAATTTGCTCGACCGACGAATCGAACGGGAACTTGTCCCTATGGCCCAAACGTTTGGCCTTGCTCTTCTCCCCTGGTCCCCTCTCGCTGAAGGGTTTCTCACTGGAAAATACAGACAGAATCAATCTTTTCCTCAAAATGCACGCCTGAGCAAAGAAGCAACGTGGTTTTCAAAACACTTTACGGATCAGGCGTTCCAGGTTCTTAAGGTCGTAGAACACTTAGCCAAAGAAAAATCCTGTACACCAAGTCAACTGGCTCTTGGTTGGTGCAACGAACAAGCTGGGATCACCAGCACGATCATCGGCCCACGAACGATGGACCAATTAGAGGACCATTTAGGGTCCATAAAAATTAAAGTATTAACTGAAGATAAGAAACGCCTTGATGAGGTGGCACCGCCAGGCCATGTGCTCGTCCCCTATTACGAAGCAAATTTTGGTCCTCATCAGTATTCGTGGCCATAAGCCCCTTAATCCAATAGAGACTCTCTTCAATGATCTTCAATCTATCCTTAAATTTTGATGCCACCCAAAATCGTTTTTTAAACCAAACAACTTTTGTTTTTCTCCTTTTAGGATTCGTTTTTTTGGGTTCTGGTTGTACCCATCACCGAGGCCCTTGGGACATCAATGACTACATTCACAACCTCGAACGCCCGGGACGTGATGAATACCAAAAACCGGATGAAGTCATTCAGGCCCTGAACTTGAAGCCAGGAATGGTCCTTGCCGATATCGGTGCCGGATCGGGGTATTTTACCCGACGCTTTTCACGAGCGGTTGGTTCCAAAGGAACCGTCATGGCTGTTGACGTCGAACAACAGATGCTAGATTACAATCGCAAGCATTTAAGCGATCTGGGTCGACCCTCTCACACACAGTTTATTCTTGCCACACCCGATGATCCTTCTTTACCGGTTAGCAGCGTCGATCTGATTTTCCTTTGTAACGTGTATCACCACTTAGATCACACGATTGCCTACTTGGAAAAAGCCAAAGCTGGTCTCAAACCCGAAGGGCGGATTGCTATTATTGATTTTTATCATGATGAACGGTCAGGCAAACTTGGATTTTCCAAGCATCACCTCGTCCCACAGGAAAGGGTCATGAAAGAATTGCAAAAGGCAGGATTCACACTCGCGACTAAACACACCTTCTTACAAAGACAATACTTTTTGGAATTTGCCCTCCAATAAATTGTTTCTTGATGTGTTTACGCCACCACCCACCCATAGGCCCGATGGCTTGGGAAAGGCCCCTCGTCTAAATATGCCATCTTAAGGCGACTCAGGTAATCCTTCGGCAACTCATGCCGTTTGGCATTCACATCTACACTAAATACGCGTGCAGCATTCAACCCAAAGATCTTCGCTTTGACCTCTTTCGTCAATTCGGGATACCCATGCTTCTCTCTTAACGCATCGGGAATTTGAAATCGTCGAAACGCTTCGATTTGCCATTGCGGCGTGCCGTACCAGATTGAATCCGTTCCCCACAAAATATGATCGTCGCCAAATGCCAGAAGCATTTGCCCAAATAGATGGGCACAAACCTGTGGTTCCGTGATGACCAATTGCGCGAACGTTGAGCCAATCTCCATATATATGTTTTTCAGCTTCGAGTTCTTTTGCTTCATCCTGCAAAATTCGCTTGTCCAGGGCACCTCTCCATTCTTGGCCTTTTCCAGATCAATGGCGTGCACGCCAAGAAACCCTGAGTGGTACAGGAGGAAATCCACCCCAGGAAAATCCTTGGCCGCCTGAATGGTGTCTTTGGGATGGTTGTACTCTACTACCGACCCAAGAGGTAATCCTTTGTGGATACACACTCGGGTCACACCCAATTTCTGTGCCCGCTGTAACATCGGATAGGCGATCTTCTCATCACTCAACCACCACCCATGGTCAAAGCCTTGGGCCGCTGCTCCGGTATAGGTTTTCCAGGCATCCACCTTGAGTGTCTCAGCTTGTTGATCCATAAAATCTAAATCCCGCTGCCCCAACTGGGGCATGACGAGCCCATGCGCGAGCATACGCTGTGACCCCGTTACGCGGTTGATTTCATCACGGATATGCGTCATTTCTTTTGGCGGGACGACGGAAGCCCAAGGATAGGGCCCGGGCGGGGTGCTAATTAAACCCACTGATGTGTCGCTATCCAGAAATACTTCTTTGACAAAATTCTCCCAACTTAAGTCTGCCATCGTCCCCGAGTCATGGCGGAGTTGCGGATTGACCCCCATTTCCTTCGCTCGACGACGTAATCCTAACAAGCCATCCCGCCATCCGGGATTCGTGAAATTTGAACTCACATAATGGGTTTGCACATCGAAGATAAAATACTCGTCATTACGATATTCTTTGAAAGCCTCAGGCTCGAAGGCCTCCACGTCCATAATATCAAAGAACGTCCCAAACACCTGGTTCATCGCCAGCAAGGCCACGGCCATGCCACCAGACGTTTTTAAAAATTCCCGGCGGTCCATCCCCAACTGAGAAGCCACAGCCTGACTCATCCTCTCGATTATCCATTCAATGCGGGCCTGCTTATCCGTTTGTGCGATTGGCATGAATTCTTCGTTCGAAATCACCCGGTTGGGAATTGGAGAATCCGAAGAGCATTCCTTGTGAAATCGATGGATAGGCTTGTCAGACATGGTCAAACCCTCCTCTCTCGAATGGTATGAGGTTAAAACATATTGGGAAAATGCCGATAAGAAGATGTTTTTCCATATAAAAAGATAGACGCCATTCTCAACGGAAACCAGATTAAACCAGCCATACTCCAATTGACGTAACGCGGAGTTAGGGTAGATTAAAAAGGGTAATTTGTGAGCAACATTCAATGCCCAGACTCAACAACGATGGAGCCTTCCCAAGGATAACAGACCTGTGCCAACAGACACCGAAAAACCACCAAAACTGATTTCCGAGGATCGTCGGCAGGAAAACCGCCGCGAAGCCCCAAGAATTACTATTCCGCAGGGCGTTCCCCTCACGGTGGAAGTTGAATCCCCTAACCGAGTCCTACGATCAGCTCAGTGCATCAACCTAAGCTCACAGGGAACCCTCCTCGACTTCGGTGAGGGAAAATGTCCGCGGTGGGTTAAGGACCACAAACTCTCAGTGATCATTCAGTTGGCCGGTGAGATTGCCACGATTCCCGGGACAGTGCAGTATCGAACTAACAGTCAGATCGGAATGTCTTTCAATCTGGAAGTTCTAATCCAGGATGAGGGAACGAAGCAAGCTCTCACCACTATTCTTGGAATACTCGAGCGCGCGGTAGACCGTCGAACATCCAGTCTCGCGAAAGACCAAGAAGTCCTACAAGCCGACCAACCCACTCCCGTCCAACCCCCAAGAAAATTAGATACTCCCCAGGCCTCATACCAACCTGTCACCCGGGGCCAAGATCGTCGGCATCATAACCGACGAGGCACACCTCGCATTCCCATACTGCAAGGGATTCCCCTCAGAGCCGAGGTGGTCACTCCGGACCGTATACTCCGGACCGTGCGGTGCGTGGATCTGAGCGCTCGCGGCGCATTACTCGATTTTGGCACAGGGAAATGTCCGCCCTTGGCCATCAATGCCCAAGTGTTGGTCAACTTACATATCGGAGGAGATATCGCGAACATTCCTTGTTTTGTTCGCCATCGCACCGATAACCGAATAGGCGTTGAATTCCCATTTGATCTTCAAACTCAGCTCAATGAGCAGTCTCAGGGACTGGGACTCATACTCCGAACACTCGAACGCGCTGTCGCAAGACGAAGAAGTCGTTAGGATTAACCCGCTCCTTATCTCGATAGACACCCTTCTCCCCTACCAACCTTCTCCGAACAACATTCCTTCGAAACCTATCTCGCCTGATCCAATAAAGCAGATTGCTCACCGTTTTAGAAGTTGACGTTGGCAAACTTTCGGGTCAGAAGAAAATTTGCTAGGCTTCCGGGATCGGGGTACCTTTTCCCATCGATGAGATGAGCCATAATTTTCTGGCTCACTGGAGTCATTCGATATGGGTGTCATAACAACGATCGTGGTCGCCGCCACTTACTTAGCTACCGGATTCCCTGCCACGCTAGGATATGCCTTTCCAGTCAGCTCCTATGCATGGACGAATTCACAATGGGAACAGCGTTGTAGCAAAGTTCGAACGTCCTACAACCCCCAAACCCTGCTCAGTAATAGTCAACTGACCATCACTCCGGAAGATCCACGCTTTGTAGACTTTCTTTACTGGGTCTGGGCCAACAAACTGACTGAGCATCAAGTTGAACAAGTTGGCGGCACCGAATGGGATGGTCCCACCGACGGAGTCATTTTCCACTGGGCTCCCGGGTCACGCTGGGAAATGCACACCCTGGTCCCGTTTAAGCATGCCATTCATCACGTTGCCGAAGAACATGGCTGGATTGATAC
>JAYWMS010000495.1:0-2093 GCA_035873215.1 Nitrospirota bacterium
TGGGAAAAAGGAGGAAAAGGAACGGATGATCGACGGTTTCCGTGGGGTGATGTGGAACCCACTCATAAGCATCTCAATTTCAATCAGACATGGCGTGGGGAATCTACTCTAGTCCCAGTTGGCATTTATGAAGCCGGAAAAAGTCCGTACGGTCTCTATGATATGGCTGGCAATGTGTGGGAATGGGTTGCGGATTGGTATGACATGGAGTATTACGGAAAAAGTCCTCGCAAGAATCCAGCAGGTCCTGAACAGGGAAACCGCCGCGTATTGCGAAGTTCCGGTTGGCAAGTTGAAACTCCACAGGTTCGAGTGTTTACCCGAGTGGCAGCTGATCCGCTGAATCGCGATCACTC
The DNA here is from genome assembly GCA_035873215.1 of Nitrospirota bacterium. Taxonomy (GTDB): domain Bacteria; phylum Nitrospirota; class Nitrospiria; order Nitrospirales; family UBA8639; genus JAYWMS01. Next base: position 357 of record JAYWMS010000495.1, read on the forward strand.
AACTGGTTTTCGGTGTGCTGCCGATGTGCCTCAATCTAGAAAGGATTAAAAAAAAACGGGCTTTATCTCCAGTGGTGGGTGGGAGTCCTTTTTTGGCAGGTGTGCATTTTCCTGTTGCTGATCGAAATCATCCTCGATCAGCAACAGGAAAATCTTTTTCTTCTGTTCAGGAGTTAATTGCATAGAAGATCTCCTGTACGGGAATATCCTCAAAGTTATTTGGAGGACGAATTTGGGGTACGATTCAATTTTGTCGGTAAAATTTTACCCATCCCGCTCAAATAGCAGGGCCCTGTTACATTCTCAAGCTTATTCCGCGCAGTGAATCCCAATGTCTCGCAAGAAGACGGGGCCGGAGCACTGGCGCATAGGCTTGTCGAGTTGGGGGCCTGTGTGGCATATGATGGGGTCTATCCCCATATGGGGTATGTGGCCCATTAAACCCACGGTAAGGGCTTTTTCCCGCGAATTCCACTTGGAGTCAGAAAAACCACAATTTCTTGTTCCGAAAAAGAAAATTGTACGGGGTCCCTACGCATTTTGGGCCATGGGAAAGAGATGAAAAGCACGGTAACATGAAATGGTGATCGGGGTATATATAGAATTGGTAGGTGGCTGCGAACCGGTTGCCTTGATCGGTCTTTGTCGTATTGCCTAGAATTCTGCTTTGGTGGAGAAGTGGTACAGGTGGATGACCTGACTGGGGAGGATAAAACTATCAAAAGATCAGCACCGATAGTCCACGGAATTGTGACTCCATTACCCCTACCCTGCATGCTCCTGGTGCTTTTGGTTCCCGGGTGTTCTGGAGTAGACACTTTTTTGGATCGCCTGTCCTCTTCGCCAGCTGAGGAGCAGGCAATGGCTTCAGTCCTGAGGGTCCTGTCTGGTGTATGGGAATACCGTGAAGGCGCCCTGGTGTATGATTTAATGTTGGATGATCACGGGAATGGTTCATATGATTGGCATGTCGGATTTTTTCGAACGACGAGCCTTTCTCACGATCACTGGGTGGGGACGTGGCAGCAATCCGGTAACGATCGGGAAGGTGGGTTCGAAGCACAACTTGCAGATGATGGTCTATCCGCAGAGGGACGATGGTGGTATACACGCATTGGATCAGAGCGAAAACTCTTGGAAACTGGAGGGCATTTTTCTCTCGTGCGAGGGGACTCTTGAAGGATGGTGAGTCAATTCATATGATACACAATGGGACAACTCAATGATTCTTGACAGACAAGGGGCTTGTGGTTACGCTCTAAAGAAACTGCGCAAATAACCGAATAAAATTATACAATTTAATAACTGATTCATTACTGAGAATAGTAGATTAGAGGGCTATTTTGGGACGATCTTGTGCCTTCAGCATATTGTGTGTTGTGAGCGTTCTAGTTGGTTGGACATTTCCTGCTTTTGCACAAACAAACACAATCGAAAATTCCCTTCAGACTTTGGGGCCAGGTGAGCACCAATTAAGCGGTGCCACTCAAGCTAGCTCCTGGCCAGAGATGCCCTATTTTAATAGTCTGGAGAACACAATAGAAGAGATTGGTTCAGGTTCGTCTCGCATTGAAGGCTCGGGTTCCCTCCTATTTCAATCTGCCAACGGTCTGAGGAACGCAGGTCTGTCTTTTCCTCTGGAGGACAGTGATCACGATTTTTGGCAATCAGCATTCAATCCCGGCCTCCCTGATGACCTTTCACTCTTGGGAGGTTCAACAGATGCAAGCCTGTCCA
>JAYWMS010000503.1:0-1610 GCA_035873215.1 Nitrospirota bacterium
GCCATTAAATTTACCTGGGGCGTCATTCAATCTGTTGCGGCTGCCGTTTTACTCTGGTCCGGAGGTTTGAAAGGTCTGCAGACCGGCTCCATTCTTGCCGCCTTTCCTTTTGCACTTATTATGATAGTGATGGTCTGGTCGCTCCTTAAATCCTTCCGGGAAGAAGTGCGATCTGGATAACTTCAATAAACATAGTTTCGACTTCCTCAAACTACGCATTCAGAAACATATCTCCTTCGTGCATCGCACATCTTCCGCCCCTTTGTTTTGAGCGATTTCCTTCCCAATAGAGTTTGTTGACCCCTTAAAAAACCGTGTGGTAAGTTGAGAAAATGCAGGATTTTTCGCAATTTAACACCATGACCCCCTGCTCTTGAAATGGGGTTCTGGGTTGGCGAGAGTTTATTCCGTTGCAGGAATGAAAGTGGGACGCGCAGGAACTGTAACCATGTCTGATATGGTCGCTGAGAATATTGCTGCCTTGCAAGACGAGGATTGGGGTATTCGGGAAGATGCGGCTATTGCATTAGGTTGTGCACCAGATTCTCGTGCGGTCCGTCCGTTGATTAGGGCTTTGCGGGATTCGGACCAAGCCGTGCGGACTGCAGCGACTTCTGCCCTAGAACATATCGGAGAACCAGCAGTCATGGAACTTGGGGCGTGTCTTCGCGATCCGGAATTGTCAGTTCAAGAAGCGGCCGCTTCCGTGTTGTCGACGATTGCTGATGAACGGGTCCTTGATCCGTTGATTTCTGCACTTCTGAGTCCCGATTGGGTGGTGCGCATGCATGCCGTGAAGGCGGTGAATCGCCTGCGGGATGGCAAAGCGGCCAGCACGCTTGTCTTGCTTCTTCAGGATAAGGTCCCGGCCGTTCGTGATGAAGCGGTCAGCGCGCTGAAAAATCTTGGCCATGCAAGCTTACCTCCTCTACTGGAGGCCATAAAGGACTCCGACTGGCGGGTTCGACTCCGGGCAACCGAAGCTCTTGGTGAATTAGGCTTGCCGGGTGCGATCCCTGATTTGCTGCATCTGTTGGTTCATGACCCGGATACCGCAATACGGCAGGATTCCGCACGGGCACTTGGAAAAATTGGAGATGAGCAAGTTGTGGACGCGTTGATCCAGGCTTCGGATGAGGATCGCCTTCGAAGCTGTGTCATCGAAGCGTTAGGAGGAATCGGTGATCGACGGGCCTTGGGGTTTTTATTATCCTGCGTGAAGAACTTGGACCCTAAGGATTATGAAGGGCGCGTTCCCGTGTGTGAGGGTGATCGCTATGAACAGCAATTGGGACCTGTGGAAGAAGCCATTCGGTCGTTGGCACGCTTGAATGCCCCGGAAGCTATCCCGGTTTTGATCAATGCACTTCAAAGTACACTGGTCCGGAAAGAAGCCGCGTTAGCCTTAACCGCGTTTGGCGATCGAGCTATACCACAGCTAGTCAGTCGGTTACGAGAAGAAACGGACGACAATATTCGGTTTCATGTGAAAGAGGCGCTGTCCAGTTTGGGATGGAATCCGAACCGGGTTCGTTTGTGAAGGGTTGGGGCTCAATTTCAGGTCGGGTAGATTCACATCATGCCAAAAGAAACATTTGAAGTCATCATAT
>JAYWMS010000098.1:0-1777 GCA_035873215.1 Nitrospirota bacterium
CGGGGTCTTTGACACTTTTGAACCGGAGGTAATCCGATGTCAGATCTAAGAGTCTGGCTTGCTGTAAAGTCGGAACCGTTTGAAATGCCGATGTGGTGATTTGACTGGGGTCATGAACGATGTGATCAAACCAGTCGCTCTCCAAGAAGGAGAGCTGTTCGTACTCACGCCTAAACTGCGTACTCCGTGATGGGCGGTAGGTCACCTCGGCCACAAGACCAGGTTGACTCGTCAAAATCCGCACCGTATCCGCCGGAATCGTCCAAAAAAGAAACTCTTCCTTGAGGTGAAGGTGGGGATCGGCAATCTCCAAGAGACCAAGAATATGGTAAGCACAGTTTTCTTTGAAAAAGAAATAATCGAAAGAGGCATTGCCTAATTCCCATGCATGCATGAGAAGTCTCCGAATTTGTGCCTTAGAAAAATTCAAGCGGTATTCCCAGATGTCTCGATTCTCCAAATCGCGATACTCTTTGACTTTCATATAATAGGGAAGCGTGGAGAAATAGCCCTTGTACAACCCAGCAATTCCCTTAAAGGCAAACTCAATCCCGGCATCGGGTGGAACATCGGCCGCATAATTGATGGTGTAGGCCAGAATGCGAGTCTCTGGCGTTTGATTGGCCTGATCGATTCGCAGAAACGTATGCCCAAACATCGAAGATGGGTTGTTCATGAACGCAGACGCGAAGATGAGCGTGACGGATTCGGCCTGAAATTCATCAAACCATCGGTCGAAACGTTCGCAGGGTAAGCGAGGAACCTCATCCTCTGAGATCTGCAAGGTCGTCCGAAGCCACTCGTACCGTGCGATAAATGCACAGCGGGCCGGTTGCTGAGATCTCCCAACCAGATCCTCTTTCAACCAATAGGCCAACGTGGCTTCCATCTCGGCACGTGGATTCGTTTTCCCATCTGGAGCCAAAAAGAACCCCAGATCATCCACTTCGCTTTCAACCCCACCAGCTAACGAGGATTGATAGTGAAGAAGAAGAGCCCAGTAACGTTCGTCCCAAAGATGAACCGCTTCAACACGTTTGATCAGCGTGTCTAAGGAAATGCTGGAGAAAGAATTCGCAGCAACAGCTTCAATCGGGATTGCTGCACACAAAAGGAAAAAGAGGAAAACTCGTAGGGGATAGAAAGAAATTGAGGCCTCCCATTGTCAAAAACGAGAGGCCTCATTAACACACTTATCGGTTCACAGCAACTTGAGTAAAGGCAGGATTTTTATCCATGGCATCATACAAGGCGGTAATCGTCGCCGTTGGAGCCGCAGCACCGGATTTTACCAGGCTCTGATATTGGGCTTGAGTCATGGCAAAAAATTCAGGATGTTGCTCAACCGGCACGCCCATGAGAGTGGCAAGCGAGGTCAAGTGCTCTCCATGGCCCTGCGCCATCTCTTGGGAAAGATTTTCAAAATTTACCGAGGCAAACACGTTGACCTTGTGTTCGGTCAAAATATGACCGTCATTCGTACACCCTGAGGTTCCGAAGCTGATGGCAAAAGTATTTCCCCCAATTATATTTGTCGTCGCCATCATGACTTGTGGAGCAATATTCTTTTGATGATTAAAGTCCTGCCAGGCAATCTTCCCCAGTCCGCACCCTGGGCCGTTATCCGCGTTTGCAGAAATGACCGTTCCTCCTTGAAAGATCAAAACCAACGCTGCAAAAGTTACAGCCAATGACTTCGAGTTCATCAAATAACCTCCTTGTTATTTTGTAGGAGAACGTCACTGAACCAGCATACCAAGCCTAGGGGCTGAGTATA
>JAYWMS010000101.1:0-2471 GCA_035873215.1 Nitrospirota bacterium
ACCTTTGGCCTCTCTTCATCTAGGAGTGTATATTTTCCAACGTGAGGCCTTATTTCAGTTTGCCGCATGGCCGACTGGAGCCTTGGAAGACATTGAGAAACTTGAACAATTACGTGCCCTAGAGTACGGTTTGCCCATTCAGGTCTGGGAGACAACTGAAGCCTCATTTCGCATTGATACCCGTGAAGATCTTGTGAAGGCGAATCGGTCTTGGCATCGTCATACGGTCGGATCATAATAGAGCCATTATGGGAATGTTGAAAAAAGCCGCCAGCGGCGTTCTCGGCCTTTTGCCGTGCTCCCCCACTGGGAGCACGCTCCGCGCGTCAACATGGCTGCGGCCTTGCCCGCGGTAAAGGGCGTCTTGGCGCCCCTGGGTTTGGGCGGGTGAAAAAGCGGACTTTTTTGACCATTCCCCTCGGATGCTGATATCGATTTCGCCTAGGGCATGTATGGGCCAAGTGAGAAAAATATTCAACAGGCCCATATTCTTATCATGGAGAACGTGAGCCATGAGTAAATTTATATTTGTGACGGGTGGAGTAGTGTCCTCCCTCGGAAAGGGACTGGCTTCCGCCTCTATCGGACATCTGATGGAGAGCCGAGGACTCAAGATCTCTTTTTTAAAGCTAGACCCGTATATCAACGTTGATCCCGGCACAATGAATCCCTATCAGCATGGGGAAGTCTACGTGACCGATGACGGTGCCGAAACCGATTTAGATCTCGGCCACTACGAACGATTTACCTCCTTGACCCTTTCCAGGGAAAACAATTGCACTACCGGCCGAATTTATGACTCGGTGATCAAGAAAGAGCGTCGAGGAGATTACCTGGGTGGCACGGTTCAAGTCGTTCCGCACATTACGGATGAGATCAAGCAGACCATTAAGGGGGTGGCCCATGGCAAGGATGTGGTCATTGTGGAGATCGGGGGAACTGTTGGTGATATTGAAAGCCTCCCGTTCTTGGAAGCCATTCGACAAATGCCATACGATGTCGGGCGTGAAAATGTGCTCTACATTCATTTGACATTGGTACCGTTTATCGAAACGGCAGGAGAGCTCAAAACCAAACCCACCCAACATTCAGTCAATAAACTTCGTGAAATTGGGATTCAACCCCATATTCTCCTATGCCGTACCGATCGGTTCATCCCGCCTTCACTCAAAGAAAAGATTGCGATGTTTTGTAACGTGGACAAGGGAGCCGTCATTACCGCCAAGGATGTCGACACGATTTATGAGGTGCCCATCGTGTTGCGCAAAGAAGGGTTGGATGAACTGATTACGTCGGCCTTGCGCCTGGATTCTGGTCCACCCAATCTTCGAAATTGGGATGCGATGGTTCAGAAGCTTAAACGACCCACACATGAAGTCACGATTTGTATGGTAGGGAAATACATGGGCTCAAAGGAATCCTACAAAAGCTTGTCCGAAGCTCTTGTTCACGGTGGGCTTGCAAATGATTCAGGCGTCACCATCCGATGGATTGAATCCGAGGATGTCGAACGCAATGGACCTGACCAGTATTTGAGTGAAGCCGATGGCATGTTGATTCCCGGCGGATTTGGAAACCGTGGCATTCAAGGTAAGGTTGAGACCGTTCAATTTAGTCGTGAAAAAAGTATTCCATTCTTAGGTCTATGTCTGGGCATGCAGTGTGCCGTCATTGAATTTGCTCGACATGTCGTTGGGTTGGAACTGGCCAATAGCACGGAATTCGATCAGGAGACCAAGTATCCGGTCATTGATTTGTTGCCAGAACAACGATCAGTTCAAGATAAGGGTGGGTCTATGCGACTTGGGGCCTATCCCTGTAAACTGATAGAAGGCACATTAGCATCGCGCGTGTATCAGGCAAAAGAATGTCATGAGCGTCATCGCCATCGGTTAGAATTTAATAATGATTTCCGAGAAGTGTTGACAGCCAAAGGCTTAGTCGTGAGTGGGACATCACCGGATGGTCGTTTAGTTGAAGTGATCGAATTGCCCAATCATCCCTGGTTTCTAGGGACCCAATTTCATCCTGAATATCATTCACGGCCGCATGAGCCTCATCCCGTATTTGCTGCCTTCATTCAGGCAGCCCTGCAACGAAAATTTGGACGTTAGCGTCGTACCCCCGAATTGCGATTAAGGAAGAGCCCCAATGGTTCGTGAAGTCGATTTAGGAGGAATCCTGAGTGGTGGTGGCCATGCCCCGGTGCTCATAGCCGGCCCTTGTGTCATTGAAAATGAGCAGGTCATCATGGAAACCGCGTTACGGGTTGCAGAGATTGCAAAGGAAGCCGGCTTCCCCTATATCTTCAAATCCTCGTACGATAAAGCCAACCGAAGTTCCATTCATTCCTTTCGCGGGCCAGGTTTAGAAAAAGGCTTAGCCCTCCTTCAGAAAGTCAAAGATCAAGTTGGCATCCCCGTGTTGACTGATGTCCATAGTGTTGAGGAGGCAGAACGGGCAGGGAAGGT
>JAYWMS010000111.1:0-2774 GCA_035873215.1 Nitrospirota bacterium
TCATTCACCATGACTCCTTTAAACAGCCTCGACCACTCAAAGGGTGGATTCTCGACAATCGGGATCCCCCATACTGAAAATCGACACCCCGTTACAAAAATTTCTCATTACCAGAATATACTTAAATTTGCCTAATGCAAACGGCATGTTCAATCCACGAGTCTTTTCTCCATGTATGGTTTTAACGGTGCGCAAAAATTAGGCATCTTTGCTATATTCCCCACTATCAAGGGTGCATTTCACTGAACAACAAATGGATAGAATCTAGCTATGTAGCCATCCGTCATGAATCATGGCCAAGTCTCGTTATCAACAAGTCCGATTTGTTTTAGGGTGGGTCCTCGTATTAAACCTGATAGTGGCATTTGCCAAACTAGGTTATGGACTTCGCACTGCATCCCTTGGCTTACAAGCCGATGGCTTTCATTCGTTGTTCGATGGAATCTCCAACATCGTTGGATTGCTCGGCTTGTGGCTAGCTTCTTCTCCGGCAGACCAGGATCACCCATACGGGCACAAGAAATTCGAGACGTTAGCCACGGCAGGAATAGGCGGCATGCTCCTCTCGACTTGTGCGTATTTGCTCTGGCGAAGCTATGAAGCGTGGCAAGGGATGACCGTCCCCAGAGTCACCACCATCAGTTTTGTGATCATGGGTATCACGATGATGATCAATGGGTTCGTCACCAAGTGGGAACAACGCAAAGGCAAGGAACTGAGCAGTGAGATTCTATTGGCCGATTCCTATCACACGGCCAGCGATGTTTTAACTTCCCTTTCCGTGATTGGTGGATTGATCGCGATCCAATTGGGCTACCCAATATTTGACCCGTTGATTGCCCTGTTCATTGCAGGCGTGATCGCTTGGACGGCCCTTAAAGTCTTCCGTGGCGTCATTGCATCCTTAACGGATGAAGTCCGGTTAGATCCCGAGAAGATTCGATCGATTGCCAAAACCATCCCCGGCATTCTTCATTGCCACGAGATTCGAACTCGGGGATTACCCGATCATATTTTTGTCGATCTTGCCATCCACGTGGCCCCCGACTTGCCTCTTGAGAACGCACATGCCCTGTCTCACCAAGTCGAACAGGCGTTAAAAACCCAGATTCAAGGGGTGGAAGATGTGGTGATTCATCTTGAACCGGAAGGGCACTGAGAGATCGATCCTAATCGGTTATCGAGGCCACTGGGCCTGGACGAAACCCGTGAACCGTCGGAAAAAAATATGCCTTCATCAAGGTTCACGGTTTCAGATAGTTCACGCCTAAAAACATATGTTTGGCCTCCAAAAACTTTTTGCATGCGATTAGACCGCATATACACAACCAGTCTTGCAACTCCGGGATTTGAGAAAGGATTAGCAAAATATCAGAAATTTCTGGCCCTCTATTTTCTTTCCTTTTGGGAATCTTCTGGTATGGTGTTTTATGTTCCGTAAGAGAATTTCCGATCAAGCATCAGGTGTATACTTCCTCGTGGTTCTTATGGGACTTGGCACTTTGGCAGCCACGGTGCATTATTGGGAGAGTCCACGTGTAACATTGTGGAGTCGGCCCAGTCTCCCACTCTGAAAACGGCAAGATGGAGAAGAGGATGATGAACCTGTGAATTTGTATCCTAATCGAGGATGGATGCTCCAACCCTCTAAATTCTTAGGACGGCACAACTTAATGTATGTGCTCTTCCTTCCTTGGGTCACTTTCTGGCTAACAGTCTTTCCTTTATTCCACATACACCCGGAAGCGGATCATGCTCATGGACAAACCCACCACCAACACGGTGGGCTCGTTCACTCTGTTCTTTCTAAAGATCTACCGTGTGAATTTGGGCAACGCACTCAACCTACATCGACATCAGAATCACAATTTACTGGAGTTCATTTCCCGAATACTATTCCTCCTCATACGGGCAGCCATTCTGAAATTACCCTTTTCGCCATTAACCAGGCACCAGACGACCCCCTCAAGAAACAGTTCATAGAATCTGTTGTCCTCGTCAGGCAGGATCATTCACTTGCGTATTGTGTAGCATGGGGAAAAGGAATTTCTCAGGAAAGAAGTTTTTCATCGTATCACTTCATTAATCCCTACCGCTCTCGACCTCCTCCAGTTCTCACAACCTAACTTTATAGTGTTCCATTATACCCTGACGGGCAGTCAGGAAATGGAACTGTTCGAACTTATTATAGATCACTGCACGTACCCGGCGATTCACTTGGTTCCATTTTTTCGGGACTGTGCCCAAGGTCTACATAAATCGTGAAGAGGCTTGTCGTGATAATTCAATGGATTATTCTCATCCCTTTGCTTCTGGTTCAGGCATGCTCTGATCCACCGGAACCATCAAGAGATGTCGCACCACAGGGAGCCGAGACTCCAGCCCTATCGAGTCAATCCCCCTTGCACCTCCCAGAGTCGGCACAACGCCGGATCAAGACGGCACTGGTAGAAGAGCGAATGCTCTCTAAAGCGATTACCGCACCAGGGAATGTCGCGTTGAATCTTGCCAAGATGGCCAAGATTTCCTCACGAATCGAAGGGCAGGCAGAGCAGGTCTTCGTTCAATTAGGAAACCGCGTAAAACAAGGTGATCCGTTAGTCGCGATTGGAAGCCTAAAGCTGGATGAATTGATTCAGGAGTTTTTAGTCTCTCAGGTTCAAGTGGAACTTCGAAAAGCCAATTACGAGCGAACGCAAACACTCCACGAGGAACAAATCGTATCTGAACGCCGCTTGATGGAAGATCGGGCACAGTATTTAGAGTCCAAAGCC
>JAYWMS010000141.1:0-21481 GCA_035873215.1 Nitrospirota bacterium
AGTTGGATCGTCCGAAGGAGCAAACGGATTACCAAGATAAACTCCCGGCGATTCGTGATGCATTGTTAGTCCTTTTAACCAGCAAGGAATCGCGAGGTTTACGAACTGTCGATGGCAAAATGCTGGTACGAGACGAGATTGGCGGTCGGATCAATGCCATCATGAAAAAGGGAAAAATCCGTCAGGTCTTTTTTACGGAGTTCATTATTCAGTAAGCCGATGGTGGGATGGGGCAGAGAGTCGTGCGCAGAGCTGTGAGCCGGAAAGAGTGAAGAACGGCAAATGAGAATCGTGGAGCAGAGCTATCTCAATGGATAAGATTCTTTCGCAAGATGAAGTCGATGCGCTGCTTCGCGGGGTCACCGGCGGAGAAGTCGAAACCACTCCGGATCCGGAGGAACCGACAGAAGGGCCGGTCCCGTATGATCTGGGCAATCAGGAATGGATTGTCCGTGGGCGCATGCCCACTCTGGACATCATCCATCAACAGTTTGCCCGACTGTTTCGCATGTCCCTCGGGGATGCCCTCCGAAAGCCCGTCGAGGTGACGGTCACCAACCAGGCCGTCATGAAATTCGGGGATTTCATTAAACGCCTGCCGTTGCCGGCGTATCTCACGATTGTGTCCATGGAACCGCTGCGCGGGTTTGCCTTAATGGCGACCGATGCGGCGACAGTGTACTTGCTGATCGATCATTTTTTCGGCGGATCAGGGCAAACACATGTGAAACCCGAGGGACAGGATTTTACGCTGATTGAACAACGTGTCATGACTCGGGTGACGGGGATGGCGTTGAGTAATCTGGAAAAAGCGTGGGAAGCGGTGCATCAAGTCGAGATCCGCGGTGTGCGTTCGGAAATGAATCCGCAATTGGCCGCGATCGTCATTCCATCAGAAATTGTCATTGTGATCACCGTTGGCATTGAATTGGGCGATGCCGTCGGTGACATGCATCTTTGTCTGCCGTATGCCATGTTGGAACCGCTAAGGGAAAAACTGCAAACAAGCTTTCAGACCGACCTTTATGAAGTAGATCAAAGTTGGGTCTCAAGATTTTGTGCACGTGTGCAAGAAGCCCCTGTCACGATGACCGTCCAATTAGGTTCAACGCCAATTTTGATGGAAGATTTGATGAATTTTTCAGATGGAGATGTGGTGGTGTTGGAACAGTCCACAAGTCAACCATTATTAGCAGTCGTGGAAGGCACACCAAAATTCTTTGGTTACGGAGTCAAACTGAACGGACTACAACATTTCAAAGTGGATCATATACTCATGCCTCCGGAATGAGGCGACCCTACAAACAAGTAACTATTGGCGAGTCTAGAAGTGATGGCGCAACGAAAGAGGAAGATTAATGAGTGATGACCTTGAAGAACCTGAATCGTCAGATGTTCTGGACTCGACCGGCGGGGGAGTCTTAGAAGCTGATGAGGCGGATGATAGCAGCAAGCCGGTAAAGTCTAGCGGGAATAAATCGGCCAAGAACGGTAAGGCGGGGGGCAAACCGGTTCATCCTGATGCGGAAAAGATGGAACGCATATTGGATATTCCCCTGGTCCTGTCTGCGCAACTTGGGTCAACGCGCATTCTCGTCAAGGAGCTACTGCAGCTCGGGCCTGGCTCCGTGGTCGAGTTGGATAAGTTGGCAGGCGAACCATTGGAAGTATTGGTCAATGATAAGTTGGTGGCTCGTGGTGAGGTGGTGATGGTGAATGACAAGTTTGCCGTGCGCCTGACGGATGTGGTCAGCCATACAGAACGTGTTCAGAAACTGCGTTGAGTGGCGTTGGAACGAAACGGGAAGTGACCTGACTCATGGATTTGGCGATGGAAGCATTCAAAATGGCTGGGGCGTTGGTTGTGGTCCTCATGATCATGGGGGTGACACTGTGGGTCGCCAAGCAAATTCTCGGACAGCAGCGAGGGAATGGGGGAACACCAGAACTTCAATTGCTTGGTGGTTTACGCTTAGGTCCTGGCAAGTCCGTGGTGCTCGTGGACATTGCCGGAGAAGTGTTGGTGCTGGGATCGACATCAAAGGAGCTCACGCTGTTGACGCGCGTGAATGATCCTGATCGCGTGAATCGGCTTCGTCCGCAGGCAGCAGCGAGTTTCCCAAGGTTGAATGCATTGTCGGGAAATTGGTGGGGGATGGCTACGAGTAAACGATCAGGAGTGATGCCAGGAGTATGATGGGGCATCATCGTAAGGACGCATTGAGCATCTGATGTGAAGTGGAAACAACAATGACGAACACACAACGCATGACACGGCAGGGAAGATGGGTTGCATTCATTGGCAGTGCCCTGTTGGTGGCATTTGTCGTAGTGGCATGTGCTACGAACCTCTTGGCTCAGACACCACAAAAGCCTTCAATCAATTTTGATATCACTGGCCCGGATGGTCCGCAATCATGGACTGTCGGCATTCGCATTCTCTTTCTCCTCACGGCGCTGACCCTCGCTCCAGCCTTCGTCATGATGATGACGTCGTTTACACGTGTGGTGATCGTGCTCTCGCTGCTTCGTCAAGCGATGGGGACGCTCCATTCTCCGCCCAATCAAGTCGTGGTTGGGTTAGCGCTCTTCCTCACCCTGTTCATCATGGGACCGGTGTGGGACCAAGTCCAAATGAAGGCCCTCAACCCTTATCTGCAGGACCAAATTTCCCAAGAGCAGGCATTGGAAGAAGCAGTAAATCCAGTGCGATCATTCATGCTGAAGCAGGTACGGGAAAAAGACCTGGATTTGTTCATCAAGATGTCGGGTATCCCCTTGCCGGAGCAGGCAACCCAAACCCCTCTGCGGGTGTTGATTCCGGCTTTTGTCACGAGCGAACTACGAACAGCGTTTCAAATCGGGTTTCTGATTTATATCCCTTTCTTGGTCATCGATATGGTGGTCGCGAGCGTGTTGATGTCCATGGGGATGATGTTGCTGCCGCCGATCATGATTTCGTTGCCGTTTAAATTAGTACTGTTTGTTCTGGCAGATGGATGGTTTTTGGTCGTGGGCTCGTTGATGCAAAGCTTTAACTAGAAGAACAATCCGTAAGCCGTGAACCGTGGTGCGTATTGGGTAATGAGTGAGGGGTGATGAGTGGAAAGAATCCTTTCAACTTTCTCCCCATTACTCATTACCCATCACTCATTACCCATGAGGGAATGCAAATATGACACCCGATACCGTTCTGGATGTTGGACGTTTTGCCATTGAAACCGTGCTCCTTGTGTCCGGACCGATGTTGATTTTGAGCTTGGTCATCGGATTGCTCATCAGCGCGTTTCAAGCCATGACGTCACTCAATGAAGCCACGCTGACGTTTGTGCCGAAAATTGTGACGATTTTTGTTGTTCTCCTTTTGGGATTCCCATGGTTACTCAAAGTGTATTTGGGTTTCATGACCACGATACTCGGGAATATTCCCTCGCTCATTCGCTAGAGGTTTATGGCGCGCTTTGAATTCGCGGTTCAAGAGTTTTGGGGATTCGTGCTGGTGCTGGTACGAACCGGGGCGATACTGTCTGCCTTTCCTATCTTAGGGACGGCGATGGTGCCAGCACGCGTGCGTGTGGCAGTGGTCGTGGCCATCTCCATGGTCTTTGGGCCCATGGTCATGACTACCATGGAGCCGGATTGGCTGACGCCGGGCAAATTGAGTCTGGGACTGATGTCGGAACTGTTAATCGGGTTGGTGCTCGGGTTTGCGACACGGTTACTGATGGCTGCGGTCGAAGTGGCTGGGAGCATTATGGGGTTTCAGATAGGATTTGGGGTGGCCGTCCAATTGGATCCGGTTACCCAAGTGGAGGTGCCGGTATTGGCGAGTTTCTTGGTCATTTTGGCCTCGTTGCTGTTCTTTGTAGCTGATGGGCACCTTATGATGCTTATGGCGCTTGGCACGAGCTTTTCATTGATACCTCCGCTGCATGCTGCTGCGCATCCTCAGTTGTTAGAACACGCGACGACCCTGATGCAGCAGGCGTATAACCTCGGGGTGAAATTGGCCTTGCCGATCATCGTCGTGACGTTTCTGACGTATCTGGTGTTGGGAATCATTGGGCGGGTCATGCCGCAAATGAACGTCTTGTTCACAGGGTTTCCGTTGACGATTGGACTGGGGCTGCTCGTTTTGGGGTTTGGACTCCCGCTGTTCGCGGCGATTTTTCAGGAGACCATTCTTGGTTTGGAAGCCACATTGATCAAACTCATGGAGGAAATGGGCCGTGGCTGAAAACAAAGAAGGCATGGAGAAATCGGAGCAGCCGAGTTCGAGGCGGCTGGAACAAGCGCGCGAAAAAGGGCAAGTTCCTTCCACAAAAGAGTTAGGACCCGTCTTTGTGTTTTTCGGTGCCATGGGGATGATTGCGGTATGGGCGCCAATGGCCTGGCAGCATTTACAGAAAAGCTCGCGGCATTGGTTTGGGCAAGCGGGCCAAGTGAAACTGACTCCAGACACCGCCTACAGTACGTTACTGGATGTGATGCAGAACGGGTTTATGCCCATCATGCCATTTGCGATCGTCGTCAGCCTCCTTGCCACAGGAGCCCTTCTCATGCAAACGGGATGGCTTTGGAAAGAGGATGGGATACAACCGAAGATTTCCAAATTGAATCCAGTCCAAGGGTTCAAAAAAATCGTTGGGTTTCGCGGAGTCGCGGAACTCATCAAATCTCTCATTAAATTAGGCATTATTGGACTGATTGCCTACTTGGTATCGCGAGATTTTGTCCCGGAGATCGTGGCGCTCCCGTCACTATCGACCTCTGAAGCGATCGCCAGAGTAGGATACATGGCTTTTCTGCTGGTGCTGTGGATTGGGTTGGTACTCCTGGCAATGGCTGTCGCGGACTATGCGTATCAAAAATGGCAATTCAAGCGAGACCAACGAATGACCAAGCAGGAAGTGAAAGACGAAATGAAGGATGTCGAAGGGAATCCGCTGATCCGCTCCCGTCGCCAGAGTTTGCAGCGTGATCGTGCGCGGCAGCGGATGATGCAGACCGTGCCTCAAGCGGATGTCGTGATTACCAACCCGACACATTTAGCGGTGGCACTTCAGTATGACTCTGTGGAAGGTGCAGCACCCACGGTCCTCGCCAAAGGAGCGGGATTCGTCGCTGAGCGCATCAAGGAAATTGCCAGAAATACCGGAGTCCCCATCGTCGAAAATAAAAGCCTGGCGAGAGGTTTGTTTAAATTAGTCGGAGTCGGGAAGGAAATTCCCAATAACCTGTATAAAGCGGTCGCTGAAGTCTTGGCCTATGTCTATCGTTTGAAACAGGAACGTGACGGAGTGATGAGGTAGATCCTATGGGAGATTCGATGAAATCAGTTGAAGAAACACCTCCTGCTCAGTCCTATTCGGATATGTTGTTGCCATTGGGCGTGATCGGCGTCCTGATGTTGATGTTGCTGCCATTACCGCCGTTGCTACTCGATCTCTTCTTATCATTCAGCCTCACCTTGAGCATTCTGGTCATGATGGTCACGATGCATGCCAAACGGCCGATTGATTTCTCAGTGTTCCCCTCCGTGTTGCTCCTGCTCACACTCTTTCGACTTTCACTCAACATTGCCTCCACCCGCGTGATTTTGCTGAATGGCAATGAAGGGATTGGTGCAGCCGGTGAGGTGATCAAGGCCTTTGGCACATTTGTCGTCGGCGGAAATTTTGCTGTGGGGCTGGTGGTCTTTTCGATCTTGGTGATCATTAATTTCGTGGTCATTACCAAGGGGGCCGGCCGCATTGCAGAAGTCGCGGCTCGTTTCACCTTGGACGCGATGCCCGGTAAACAAATGAGCATTGACGCAGACCTGAACGCCGGTCTGATAGATGAAGCCACTGCGCGGAGACGGCGGGATGAAATCGCGCAAGAAGCTGATTTCTATGGCGCCATGGACGGGTCGAGTAAGTTTGTACGGGGAGATGCGATTGCGGCGATTGTGATCATTGCGATTAATATCGTCGGCGGATTGGCGATCGGTGTGTTGCAACATGGCATGCCGATCCTGGAAGCGGCCAAAACGTTCACGCTATTGACCATCGGGGATGCCCTGGTGGCGCAGATCCCTGCCCTTCTCATTTCCACCGCGGCCGGTATTATCATCACGCGGGCTGCCTCAGCGACAAATCTGGGGCAGGAAATGACGAATCAGATTCTGGTGAACCCGCATATCGTAGGAACCGTTGCCGGTATTCTTTTTGTGCTGGGAATGACCCCGGGGCTTCCACACTTTGCCTTTCTCTTGTGTGCCACGGTTGCGGCAACAATTGCCTATGCGCTCAAAGAACGGCAAAAAAAGGCTGCAGTGGTCGCCAAAGAAACGAAGTCGGCTAAGAGCGAAGCCGCTGCCAAGAGTGAAGCCCCCGATGTGGTCACTCCTCCCGATCTTCTCGAGCTGCATGTTGGCTACGGCTTGGTTTCGCTTGTTGATGTGGCGCAAGGCGGAGAACTCTTGGAAAGGATTCGAGGCATCCGTCGTCAAACTGGACAAGAACTTGGATTGCTCGTGCCCCCGGTGCACATACGGGATAATCTTCAGTTGAGACCCAATGAATACAGCTTGTTACTCAAAGGCGTGGAAGTGGCAAAGGGCGAAGTGATGCCTCGTCATTTGCTGGCGATCAACTCGGGGCAGGCTAAAGGTGAGATGGAAGGTAAGCCGACGCAAGATCCTTGTTTTGGTTTGCCGGCGCTCTGGATTTCGCCGAAGGACAAAGAAAAAGCACAGGTGGAAGGGTTCACCGTCGTGGACTGCGGATCTGTGATCGCCACTCATTTGACGGAAGTCATTCGTTCAAACGGGCAGGAACTCTTAGGGCGTCAAGAGGTGCAAGGTTTACTGGATCATCTCGTGAAGTCCCATCCGAAAGTCGTGGATGACTTGATTCCGGGGCTGCTACCACTTGGCAGTGTGGTGAGGATTTTGCGCAATTTGTTGAAAGAGCGGGTGTCAATACGAGATTTGAGGACGATTCTAGAAACTATTGCCGACTACGCCCCGCAAACCAAGGACCCTGACCAGTTAACAGAACAGGTGCGGCAGAGTCTAGGACGGACGATTACCAGCCAGTTTGTCATTCCTGATGGCTCGGTGCCAGTGATTAGTTTGGACCCATCCCTTGATCGTCGGCTGGTAGATGCCATGCGGCCGAATGCTGCTGGAGAAATCCAATCCATGAGTCCGAATTTCCTGAATGCCTTCCTGGATTCCGTTCGTGGGGCGATCGAGCGTGTTGTCAACAAAGGGTACCAGCCTGTGTTGCTGTGCTCCCATATGATTCGGGCCAATGTCTACCGCCTGTTGGCGCCAAGTGTGCAGACGTTAGCTGTTCTCTCTCCGAATGAAATCGACATGAAGGTTAAAATTCAAGCCCTTGAAGTGGTGAGGATGCCCGATGAAGCTTAAACGATTTGAAGCATTGACCCTGCAAGAAGCCTTAGGTGCCGTCAAAGCCGAACTAGGCTCTGAGGCTGTGATCATTTCAACCAGAAGGATCAATAAGGCTGGAAAATTATTTGGACTCCTCAGTCAACCAATGGTGGAGGTCACCGCGGCAGTAGATCGACCGGCTCGCTTTGTTGAGCGAGATCGAAAAAAAGCCGAAGAGGTTCAGGAAACCAAGGCACAGGAAAAAGACTCGGTGTCAATGACAGCAGAACGCCCATGGTATGAGCCTCCGTCTGATGCCACACCTCCACCGATTCCCCCTTTTGGAGAACACTTGCGCGTGGCGGCTCTCATTGACCCCGTGTCACAACAAATTGCGGCCTTGCGAGAAGACCTCCAAATGCTGCAAACGAAAAATATTGATGTTGATGTGTTTCGGAGTTCGCTCAAGCAGGAGCTTGATTCTCTGCGTTCTTTTGTTGGTGAAACGTTGGCAGATCGAGGATCATCGCGGCTGGCATCGCTACCCAAAGAATTACATATGTACTACGACTCGCTCGTGGGAGCTGGGGTGTCGGAGAATTTGGCTTATAGTTTGGTTCGTGCCGTCATGGAAACATTGGGCGCCTCAGGTGCGAGTCACCGTGAAACCGTGGCGGATATGCTGCGTGAGAGAATGGAGCAGGTGGTTCCCGTTTCCGGTCCGCTCGTCACACCAGGAACATTGCAAAAAGTCGTCATGCTGGTAGGGCCGACTGGTGTAGGCAAAACGACGACCGTGGCCAAATTGGCCAGTCAGTTTACTCATGGGGAGAACCGAGTCAAAACAGTCGTCGTGACCTTAGATACCTATCGAGTGGCCGCCGTAGAGCAACTTCGAATCTACGCCAGGATTTTGAAAGTGCCAGTTGAAGTGGCCGTCACACCGACAGAACTGGCTGCTTGCATAGGACGTCATCAGGATGCCGGATTGATTCTGGTCGATACGGCGGGACGCAGTCCGAACGATACCGCAGGACGGGAAGAATTATTGTCAATCAGTCAGCAAAAAATTGCGTTGGAAACCCATCTGGTGCTGTCGACACCAACTGACAGCCTTGTCCAGGAAGAGGTGATTCGACGGTATAACACGATCCCAATCCATCGTCTCCTGTTGACCAAGTTGGATGAAGCAAGACAGTTTGGGGCCATGTTTAATCTGATTCATCAGACGGGGTTGCCGGTCTCGTATCTTGCTGCCGGTCAACGAGTACCGGAAGATCTTGAGGAGGCCACAAGCAAAGCGATTGTTGATCGGATCAACATATGTGCCGAGAAAGGAGTAATGGCTAGAGACAACACATTGGCGGAAGTGGGAGTGGCATAGATGAGACAATCAGGGTGGAGATGGTCTTTGGTGATTTTTACGCGGCAAGGGAGATGACATGGTCACACAAGTAGATCAAGCAAGTGGTCTGCGGGCCATGGCTGGTGTCCAGACTCCCCCCAGACCGGTGCAAGTGATAGCAGTAAATTCTGGAAAGGGGGGTGTAGGAAAAACCAATATTGTTGCCAATCTGGCGATCACGGCGGCTAAGGCCGACTGGCAAGTCATGGTTATGGACGCAGATTTGGCATTAGGAAACTTGGATGTGTTGTTGGGGTTGACGCCTCCCTTCACCTTGGAAGATGTGCTCGCGCGACAACGAGGATTGGATGAAGTGATCGTGTCCGGCCCAGCGGGTATTCAGATATTACCGGCTACCTCGGGTTCGGAAGACCTGACCGCCCTATCACATGATCAGCAAATGCATTTGCAATCACAGTTTTACGGACTGCAAACACCTCCCGAGTTGCTCCTGATTGATTGTGCGGCAGGCATCTCCGCGAATGTCTTGTACTTTGCCTTGGTGGCGCACGAAGTGCTTGTGGTCGTGACGTCGGAACCAACGTCTCTGACGGATGCCTATGCCCTCATCAAAGTGTTGTCGACTCGGTACCGACAAAAACGCTTCAGAATTCTGATTAATATGGCGAAAAATGCTCGAGAAGGGAGAGACGTGTTTCGCAAACTCAGCAAGGTCACAGATCGGTTTCTCACCGTCTCCCTGGATTACGCAGGATGGGTACCATTGGATGAGAACGTGCCCGTGGCCGTGTGCCAACAGAAAGCCATCGTAGAGCTCTTCCCCAAGTCTGCGGCAAGTCTGGCCATGATGGAACTGGTCGAGCAAGTTGGACGGTGGCGGGAAGAACATCCGCTGGAGGGTGGCCTGCAGCTCTTTGGTCCTTCAGTTGTTTGGGCGTCAGTACAGGAAGGAGTATAGGTTCATGACGAAAGCATCCCTCTCGCAAAAGCCAGCGCCTCAAAAAGCGCGGCCTCAATTTAAGGATAGTGCAGCACCGAAAAAGGTAGGTGTTCCTCACGCGGAACGCGAGGGAATGATTCAAGATTTCCTACCGGTTATTAAGTACATGGCCCTTCGTCTGGCAATGCGAGTGCCAGCTGGACTAAATGTAGAAGATCTTATCAGTGCCGGAACAGTGGGTTTGTTGGACGCCTTGGGCAAATTCGATCCGTCGCGTGAAGTGAAGTTTCGGACCTATGCCGAATTTCGCATTCGTGGCGCCATGCTCGACGAGATGCGAGCCATGGATTGGGTGCCTCGTTCCGTTCGGGAGCGGATCGGGCGCATTCAGCATGCCACAAACGAATTTACAAAACGCAAAGGACGTACGCCGACAGAAAGTGAACTGGCCGCAGAATTGGGAGTAGATGCGCAGGAGGTCGACGAAGTCTTGTTGCAAGCCAAGGGAACGGTCGTCCTGAGTCTTGATGACTTAGGAACGTCGGAGGATGACTCCCACTCGATCATGGATGCCTTGGCAGATACCGATCAGCCAAATCCGTTGGAATCTCTCCTCTCGGAAGATACACGCAAAGTCTTGGCAGGTGCCATTGATCGTTTGCCGGAACGTCAGCGATTGGTGCTCACCCTCTATTATTTTGAAGAACTGACGATGAAAGAAATCGGTTCTCTCTTAAGCGTGACGGAATCCCGAATCTGTCAACTCCATGCCCAGGCAATGGTGCGGCTCAAGGCGCAACTGAACACGAGGTTGTCGCGGTAGTCGCTGCATGGCGGGTCGCCCTTCTCAATAGAATGTTGAAAAAGCCCGCCGTGCCTACGCCAGGCTTCGGTAGGTAGGCCCCTGCCATTCCCCCCTTGGGTGATGGGTGATGCCTAAGGAGGTGTCTTTCGACTTTTCTCTCGTCCCTCATGACCTATCGCCCTGTAGCTAGGTGGCCTTCCCTTCGACCTGCTCAGGGCAGGTCTGGATGGGCCTTTGGAACCATCTGAACAGCCTAGTGATGTGGTTTGGGAATGAAGCAAATTATAGGGCTTCCAAAAAAAATGAATTGTCCATCACCCTGCTAAGTCTCCGCACATCGATTGGGGGCCTGTTGAATATCTCTCTCCTGGCCCATACATGCCCTGGACAAAATCGACCTCAGCAGTCAACGGGAGGGTCAAAAAAACATGCCCTGAGTCTTTCCGAAGGGTCCCGTCCCCCGGTCCTGAGTACAACGAAGGAAAGGAAGCAGCCAGTTTGGCGCGCGGAGCGTACTCACCGTACGTGAGCGCGACCCTCGCGAAGTGCGACTAGTTTGTGAGCCCGAAGGGGGCAAACTGGCGAGAACGCCGCTGGCGGCCCCTTCGACCAGGCTCAGGACATGTTTTTTCAACATTCCCATCGGTCACCAAGTGACCCACTTCGTCGTCTTCTCTTTACCGTTGATCTTCATCAAGCGATCGCAAACGTAGTGTATGGAGTGATGGCTGTGATTTTCCTGATAAATCCCACTCATGTGAGAAAAAGAAAATAAAGTTTGCGAAGAAAAACACCGATTTTCTGACATGGCCTGGAATGAGGATTCCTGAGTCTTATGGCATTACGGAAAAAATGAGTACCCTCATGGCTTACATCAATAGCGCTTGGAAGGAGTAAAAGCATGGCGAATGCCAACACGGAAACAATACCAGAAGATTTAGGCCTTTCGGGCAATGAGATCAAAGACTCATCGACTATTGTCCTAGTGGATGACGAAAAGTTGGCGAGGATGGTCACTCGGCGGCGCTTGGAACGTATGGGCCATCGGATTATCGAGGCGGAGAATGGACGACTTGCGTTGGAATTACTCAAGCAGGAAAAGGACGTTGATCTGATTATTTCTGATTGGATGATGCCCGAAATGGATGGTCCAACTTTCTGTGAAACCGTCAAATCCCAAGAAAAGCTACGCTCTATCCCGATTATCTTGATGACGGCGCTGGATCAGCCTGATCAAATTGCTGAAGGGCTACGCCGTGGAGCTGATGATTTCCTGACAAAGTCTGCCTCAGACCAAGAAATCATCGCACGGGTGAATGCCGGTTTGCGCACGCATTTGCTGATTCAAAAGCTGGCTGAAAAGCAAGAAGAAATCAATGCCGAATTGAAATCGGCAGCGTTGTTCGTCACCTCCCTCTTGCCAAAACCGGGACAGGCTGCCGCGGGTGTTCAGTTAGCCTGGGAATTTATCCCCTCCTTGGGATTAGGTGGTGACTTGTTTCAGGTCACATCATGGAGCCAAGATTATCTGGGGTTGGTCATATTAGATATGTCAGGCCATGGCATTGGTCCGGCGTTACGTGCAGTGTCGCTAGCCATGGAATTTCGATCAGACCACATGCAAAAGCGGCATCCGACTTTTGATCCAGGTGACATCATACAAACGCTCAATCGCGAGAACCCTCTGACGGATGATGGAGAGTATTTTACGATTTGGGTCGGCTGTTTGCATCTACCCACTCGTCAACTCCGTTATGCCGCCGCTGGCCATCCGGCGGCCCTCCTGACCCGTAAAGGCCAGCCGTTACAGCGGTTGGAAGCCAAATCATGGCCCATCGGCTTCGGGATTGAAGAAAAATACACATCGCAGGAAGTCACATTGAAAAAGGGAGATCGTCTGTACTTCTTCAGTGATGGAATTTATGAGGTCTTCTCACCAGATGGAAAATTGTGGGATCGTGAGTCGTTTGACCGTGTGTGCCACCAAGCACATGCCAAGCCATTGGAAAAGGGCCTCAAATGGATTGTCCAGGAATCCAAAAAATGGCAAGGACAAGAAACGTTCGGTGATGATGTGGCTGTAGTGGGGATAGACATTCAATCGTGACCCTGCTTGCCCTGCGCAATCATGACCATTGTCCTTTCTGTTCCGAATGCTTTTCCTAGGCGTGCTGTTGGATAGATTGCATGATAAACTTCCTCATGAAAAATTCCTAAAGACTCAGGAAAAAATGCTAAAGAAAAGGCATGAAAAAAGCGGGGTTGCGAAGTGCGATACAGGTCATACCGATTCAACACGAGGGAGGTCGTTATCCAAATCAATAGACAACGCGGTAGGCAGGGGGATTCATTGTTTGTATACAGATGAAGTGTTTTACTTAATGAAAGAAATGTGTTGACTTGATCGGAGGGTCCAGGAAGAATATAAACTATCTGTATTAAACGTGCTATTCTCGGTAGATTGTTGCAACAGGGTGACCACTTGTGTTCCCCTTTGGAAAAGAGGGGGAGGGGAATTTGAGGGTTTAGATACACCTCTGAATACTCTGTGGTCCTGCCACGGGGATCTTTAATCACTTTTTTGCCAAAAGGAGGGTGTATGAGAACATACATCAAAAAGGGACTATTGGTTGGAATCGCCGTCTTAATCGCAGTAGCTCTTGTTATTCCGGTTGGACAAGCTGCTGACATTTCAAAAGATCTTGCCATTAAGTACGTTCTGGCCACTGCCAAGGCTGCTCGCACCGTATATGTCAAGGGTGTGATCGGGAAAGCCAAGGCGGGCGGTGTCAAACCAAACGAACAATGGGTGAAGACCGATCATGCGATTATGCTGCCTGCACAATTTGTCAAAGCGGTAGGGGCTGAGATTAAGGATTTTGAATTGTCCCTCGTGGGTACCCACCCGTTGTATGCTGCGAATAACCCCAAGACCGCTAAGGAAAAGGAAATGCTGAATTCGTTAGCTAAGGGGAAACAAAAAATGGTGACCTTTGAGGATGGTGGCCGGACCATCGGGTTTTCCGCGGACTTTGCCATCGTGCAGGGTTGTGCAGATTGCCATAACAAACATCCCAAGACCACTAAAAAGGATTGGAAGAAGGGCGACTTCATGGGTGCCATCGTCGTCAGAATGCGCTGATCTTTTATCCCGCCATCGTGAAGCGAGGGGGCTCCTCGAGGCCCCTCGCTCGTTCTTGCCTGCCAGTGTGAAACCTCTAGGGAATGTTGAAAAAAGCCGCCAGCGGCGTTCTCGCCATATTGCCTGACCTTCGGGCTCACAGACTTGCCGCTCTTCGCGGCGTTCGCGCTCACGTACTGTGAGTACGCTCCGCGCGTCAAACTGGCTGCGGCCTTGCCCTTGGGTTTGGGCGGGTGACAAAGCGGACCCACCGCCTTCGCGAGGGCATGCTTTTTTGACCATTCCCGTCGGCTGCTGGAATTAAATTCCCCTGGGGCTTTTATGGGCCATGGGAGAGAAATATTCAACAGCTCATTCTCGAAAATGAAGCGAGTGGTCGCGGGTTGGGGATGCCCCAGGAGGCCATTAAAGCTAGAGATGTGGACAAAATCCTGCCATGAGACCGTCCGATAGGCCAGATCCTACGTAGACCTTAGGCCTTGAAGTCTTTGGATATAAAGGTTCTGACGTCTGACGCCGATACTCAACAGTAATTATCCCAAGTAGGAATGATGGCGTATCGCAGCCTCAGGTCCAACGGCTGCTTTCAAGTGCTTACGTCGAGTGTGTGGATAAGAGTTAGGAACAGACGGTGGGAAAGATGCCGTTTACGACCTGACCCAAAGAACCATTGGCTTTTTTAACAGGTAGGAGATTCAAATGAAAGTCACGGAACGACAAGATGGAGACTTTGCAATTTTGGATATGGAGGGTCGGTTCGATTTCGGAGCTCGTCGCGATTTCAAAGAGGCCGTGGATCGAGTCCAGAATGCAGGTTCTCGTTATATTGTCTTGAACATGCAGGATATTGCTTTTGTCGATAGTTCCGCGCTTGGTCTTCTGGTGGTAGCCCATCAGAACTTGAAATTGAAGGAAGGCCGAATTGGTCTGGTTAATCCCCAACCCTATGTGCGGCAAATCCTTGATTTGGCCAATGTGCCTCGCATGATTCCAGTGTTCAACACCGTTGACGAAGCCAAAGCAGGGATGACGGATCAAGCTGCCTTAACCAGCTAGTCGGGTGGGGCAAACATTGGGGCATACCTAATGGCACAGCATCGTCAAGACCTCTGAGACCTCATTTTGACGTTCAGGACTGCGGAAGAACCAATCCCGTCATTTGCAGATGGCAGTGTTGTAATCAAGGATCGATCACGTGATAGTCGTTGATGCCTTGCCTCGGCTAGTAATCCTTTCACTTCGTTCCGTCTGCTTTTCCATCTTCGGAACATGAAAAAACGTATTGCACTCGACCAACTCCGGCCCGGCATGTATCTGATCGGCATGGATCAGAGTTGGTGGAACACGCCTTTCCTCAAACATCACCGGTTGATTCAATCTGAACAGGAAATCCTCCAACTCAAACAATCGGGCGTGAAACAGGTTGAGATCGATCCTTTAAAGGGTTTTGACGTTGAGTCATCGGCAGATTTTCAGGAGAGTGCGGTGGATCAGCTCCAGGATTCAGAAAAGCCGATGGATGAGGAACAATCATCCCCTGATTCAGATGGAGAAACGACCCGCACCCAAACCTCCTCGGAATTCCCATCGGCCCCACTGGGTTCATATGAGCAGAACTCAGATGTTGATCAACAATTGACGAGGGACTTGAATGAAGAGGCTGTTGCCGGGCAGGTTCGTGATGCGGCTATTCAGGCAGTAGAGAAGATATTTGAAGGGGTGGTGACAGGTGTTCCCATTGATTATCCCCTGCTCCAAGACACAGCCCAATCGGTAGTGCAACATATCACTGCTCATCCCAGAAGCATGTCCAAACTGGTGCTGCTCCAGAATCTGCGGGCCTTTGATAAGCATGTATACAGTCACGTTGTGGATGTGTGTGCATTAACCGTTGTGATTGGGATCGAACTCGGGTGGTCGGAGGTTCAGTTACATGAGTTGGGCATTGGCGCTCTTCTCCATGACATCGGCTATATGCGGCTTCCTGCTAATTTGCTACGTCAACGACAAAGCGGGTTGGAGCCGGACGTAGCCTTGTTGAGCCAACATGCTGAACTCGGTGCTTCTTTACTCAAGCAATGTTCAGGAGTTCCTAACACTGTATGTAGGCTGGTCCAGGAACACCATGAACGTCTGGATGGTTCAGGTGCCCCGACTGGTTTGAGAGGTTCGGCTATCGCTTCAGCCAGCCAACTTATTGGACTGCTTGATCGGTTTGATTCTATGACGAGTCACTGGGGTGGCGGTTCACAAAAATCCTCGGCTCAGGTGTTGCGTGAACTCTATGGAGAAGCAAAAGCAGGCCAGTTCGATGTCAATGCCGTCGAGCGTATGATCCGGTGTTTTGGAATTTACCCCGTTGGCAGCTTTGTCGAGTTATCGACGAAAGAGCGTGGGTTTGTGACCATGATCCATCCCGATGATTTGCTCAAGCCTGTGATCAAGGTCATTAGCGATGATCAAGGCACGCTCTATCCATCTCCATTTCTTGTTGATTTGGCCGACGCGAAGGAACAACCTCATCGAACCATCAAAGGGATCCTGGACCCGGCAATTGAAGGCCTTCAGGTTGGCAAATATTTTCCTCTGGTCGGAGCCCCAAGTTAAAGGCACTTCATTAGTGTCATGGATTGATTATGGAACATCTCTCGAGCACCTCTCCAACCACCGATGACTTTCAGCAAGGTCTTCGTCACCAGCAGGCATCCAATCGAGCCTTATTGAACTCCCTGGCCATGGCTGTGTGTGCCTTGGATGAGCGTGGCGTGATCACGTCTCTCAACCAGGAGGCAGTTCGGTTGTTGGGAAGGGGGGAATCGGTCTGTCAGGGAAAATCCTTTCACGAGCTCACAGGGTGCTGTGCTGTGCTTGTGCAAAACGGAAGGGGGGAATGTCCGATTTCTCAAGTAATACAATCAAGAAAATCGGTCTGGGTGCCACGGGCGCGGTTACACTGCCGCGGTGGTGCGATTCGCATTGTGGAAATGAACTGTGTGCCGATGGTCGAACATGATGTGTCCGGCATCGTGTTGAGTATCCGCGATCTGGCCTTACAGATGCAGCTCGAGGATGATCGCCATCGACTAGCATCGATTCCTGAAGAAAGTCCTTTTCCTATCGTTGAACTTGGTGCCCAGGCGACTATGCTCTATGCCAATCCGGCCATGACTCGACTCATGGCACAAGCGGGATTTCGTGACCAAGGCTTTTCTCGAGCCCTGCCACAGGACATTGACAAGATTGTCATGCAATGTCTGCATGATGGCAGGAGCCGGCAAGATGTTGAAGTGGATGTCGGGCCAAAACAGTTTGCCTGGCTTTTTTCACCCATGAAGGATTTGGGATTGGTCCGCGGCTATGGCATGGATATCACGGAGCGTAAGAGTGCCGCCGACGAATTGGGGACATATGTTGAGGTACTGGGACAAAAGAATATTGAATTGGATGATGCCTTGAGAAGGGCGGAAAGGGCGACGACAGCCAAAGCGGTTTTTTTTGCGACGATGAGCCACGAAATCCGTACGCCACTGAATGGGATCATAGGCATGACGGGCTTGCTCCTGGAGGGAATCCTCAGTCCCGATCAGCGTGAGGATGCGGCAACGATTCAGAAATCGGCTGAAGGGTTGTTGACGATTATCAACGACATTCTGGATTTCTCCAAGATGGAAGCCGGAAAGTTGGAACTGGAATCTATTGAGTTCGATCTGAGAGCCCTACTCGAAGATCTCTTGGACCTGTTTAGTAGCCGAGCTCATGGCAAGGGATTGGCGTTGGCGGGTCTCGTTCACCCCACGGTACCTCGGTTTGTTCAAGGAGATCCCGGACGTGTGCGTCAAATATTGACCAACCTCATTGGCAATGCCATAAAATTTACCGAGAATGGTGACGTCGTAATACACATTGAGACGGCGACAGAGCCTACAGCGGGGTCTCGTGACACATCGCGGGGGAAGGAATCTCCCGAATTGCGTCGTGTGGGACTTCGTATGAGGGTGTGTGATACGGGTATTGGGATGAGTGTTGAGTCGCAGGCCCACCTTTTCCAATCGTTTTCCCAGGCCGATCTGTCCACCACACGAAAATACGGTGGGACGGGATTAGGGTTGGCCATCTCGAAGGAATTGGTTGATCTAATGGGTGGCAAGATCGACGTGACAACACAACTAGGAAAGGGGAGTGAGTTTACTGCCACTATTCCGTTTGTATTGGGACCGAGGTCAGAGCAACCATTGGAAAGTGAGCCATCATATGAAGAGTTCCGTGACTGCAGGGTGTTGTTGATTGAACCCCACGTTCCAACACGACAAGGCCTTGAACAGGCGTTGGAGTTGAGTCATGCAAAATGTGTGAGCACTGGTGATACTCTTGAAGGACAGAAACGGTTGAAGGAAGCACAAACGCAGGGCAACCCATACGATATAGTGCTGTTAGCTGAGAATGTCTTGCCGGGAGGGGTGGCTTCGGGTATCCAGATGTTACGCGGCATCTCTGACGAGGGAGGGACCTTGCTCGTGTTACTCACCTCCAAGGGACGACGGGACTATGGCCTTGGTAAAGAGGAAGGCCTGATTTTGCTCTCAAAACCAATCCGCAGGTCTCGTTTATACTATTGTTTGCGAATGCATTTGAACGAGCGCACCAATGCGCCTGTCGAGTCAGAACGACCCTCGGTTGCCCAAAACATTCCTGTGTCGAGCAAGGCGTTGGAATGTTCTGCTCGTATTCTCCTGGTTGAAGACAATCCGATCAATCAGCGTGTGGTCGTGGGGCTTTTGCGAAAAATGGGAGCTACCGTGGATATGGCCATGAATGGCCGTGAAGCCGTCGAGGCCGTTACTCGCCATGCCTATGATTTGGTGTTTATGGATTGGCAGATGCCGGAGATGGATGGCCTCCAAGCGACACAGAACATTAGGCAGGAAGAGAGGAACCGGCAAGCCAGACGAGATGTTGTTCAGGAAGAAGAAGGCCTGAGGCTTCCCACACATGTGCCTATTGTGGCCATGACGGCTAATGCCATGGATGGGGATCGAGAACGGTGTTTAGCGTCCGGAATGGATGATTACCTGGCGAAGCCCATACGTCGGGAGAGTCTGGTGGAAATCCTACATCGTTGGTTGCCAGTTGGCTCTCAACCAAGAAAACAATTGTCCCATGAGGATGAGTCTCGTACCCTACCCTGCGAGGCCCCGGCAGAGAGTCAAATTCCTGTTGCCACGACGCCCGCAGAATGTGCAACACCGGTCACATCTTTTTGTGATTGGAGCATAGCGCTCGATCAACTCGATGGTGATGCACAATTAATGGGTGAGTTAATTGGCCTTTTTAAGGAGAATGCTCCGGCCTTGTTGAAGACCATACGTAGTGCCTTGGCGCAGCAGGACTATGTCAAAGCCAGTAAATCCGCACATACATTAAAAGGGGCTATTGGCACCTTTCGCGCCAGGTCTGTCGCCCAGACGGCAAGTCGACTTGAACGTGTAGCGAGGTTACGAGATGAAGAACAATCCATCATTCTCTGTGAGCAACTGACGCAAGAAATCGATCGGCTTATGGAAGAACTGCACGCCCATGTGGCCGATTCTGAGCAGTTATCTACTTCCCGACAGGCTGATTGAGCGAGTAAAAGATCTCTATGAACACCCGCGATACTGAATCCAATTTTTCTGCATCCGTTCTGGTCGTAGATGACGATCAAGCCATTCGAGACTGCTTAACGGAGGCCCTTGATCTCCTGGGATTTACTGTCTGTTCCGCGCAGGATGGGGAAGAAGCACTAAAAATATTTCGGGAGAGTGATCCCGTCATGGTCATAACGGACATTCGCATGCCGAAAGTCGATGGACTCAGGCTGACTCAAGACATTAAGCGACTTCGCGAAGACTGTCCCGTAATTGTGGTCACCGGCTATGGTGACGAGGAAACCGCGATCGCGGCGTTAAAAGCTGGAGCATGTGACTATCTCCGTAAACCCTTTGAACTGGCAGAAATGAAGGAGACCGTTCATCGAGCCTTATCGTTGGTTCGGGCCAAAGGGATGGAAATGCAGTCATTACGAACCATCGAGCGGATGAGTTGGGAATTTCAGTTAGAGAATGATCTGGTGAACCTCAGTGGAATTATTCCGTTCATGCTGCGTCCGGTCTGTGCCATAGTTTCGACAGTTCAAGGTCTGCATTTGCAAATGGCACTACAAGAATTACTTGCCAATGCCATTGAACATGGCAATCTGGCCATTACCGCTGAAGAAAAGCGGGATGCCATTATGGCTGATGTGTACGAAGACTTGCTGGAAGTCCGCCAACTTGATCCTGAATTCGTGAATCGTCGTGTCCAGGTGTCCATACAACATGATGGACGGGAAGGCCTCTTTCGCTGCAAAATCTCCGATGAGGGTGCTGGTTTTAACTGGCAATCATTCCTTGAAAGCAGCCATGAAATGCCAAGTGCGATGGTGGGATCAGGACGAGGAATATTTTTAGTCAAGACCTTGGTGCCAGAGATTCAATATCATGGGCGTGGCAACGAGGTCACGCTTGTCGTCCGGTATAAACCGACCGAACCTCTAGATGCCACGAGCAGGATCGCTCAACAGGCTTGATGCCATGATGTTCGCAGGGTATCAATGCAGGGCCTGTTGAAGATCTCTCTAACATGGCCCATCAATGCCCTAGACGAAATCGATATCAGCAGTTGGGGGAATTGGTCAAAAAAGCATGCCCTCGCGAAGGCGGTGGGTCCGCTTTGTCACCCACCCAAACCCAAGGGCGCCAAGACGCCCTTTTCCACGGGCAAGGCCGCAGCCAGTTTGGCGCACGGAGCGTACTCACAGTACGTGAGCGCGAACGCCGCGAAGAACGGCAAGTCTGTAAGCCCGAAGGTCCGGCAAACTGGCGAGAACGCCGCTGGCGGCTCCTTCGACCAGGCTCAGGACATGTTTTTTCAACATTCCCAGTCATGGCTATGGGATGTTGCCGTAAGCGTTATGTCATTCGTGGAAATAATTCTCTGAGACCTTTCCAAAAAAGTTCTTAAGTTTAGAAAATTCCTCTCCGATAACTGAAGCAACATAAATCAGTCCTAACGAGGTTATATCATGAGAGATCTGCTCACATTGAGTGAAGTCTCAAACTTCTTAAAAGTTCCAAAATCTACGATTTACAAGCTGGCTCGGGAACGTCGTCTCCCTGGACACAAAGTGGGGAAACATTGGCGATTTGTCCGCGAGGAAATTGAGTCGTGGGTGCAAAGTGCTGGTAGCGAACAGCTTGCAGAGGCTGCTGGGTCATCTAGCCCCAGAAGTTCTGTAGGGTAAGCGTTGTTCTAGCGGCGATAAGACCAATTACTTTTCCTCTTACGACGCTCTTTGTTTTTCACTGCCGGAAAAGCCGGACTTGTGAGAAAACAGGGAGAGGTGTCGGTATGCGTGGATGAGTACAGAACCAATGTTCTGGGACCGTGAGAAAGAGCCACCATACTATCATCAAGCCTCACTCTTGAAAGGGGTGATGGAAGAGGAGTCCTCATGGATGAGGATTGTGGATGACGAATGCACTGGCCACCACCCTTTTATACAATCCTGACCCCATGGCGCGGCGTACCGCTGCGCAAGATTTGGGTCAGGGTGGATGTGCGAGCAGTGAATTATCTTCAGTCGTCGACTCTTTGGTCGGCGCACTGAGCGATCCTTACATCGCGGTTCAACAGGCGGCAGCCAATGCGTTGCTGGAATATGAGCCACAATCCGTTTCCGAACGAATCCTGCCGCTTTTACATGGGAGCGTTCAACATCGAAGCATCGCCGTTGATATTCTTCAGCAACTTGGTTCTGCGTCTGTCGCCTT